>NZ_JBHYIQ010000125.1:25706-26047 GCF_042739895.1 Amycolatopsis sp. NPDC059021 | reverse complement strand
GGGGGGGGGGGGGGAGCGGCGCGGGGCCATAGAATCGGGGGGCGGGGAGCTTTTAATCTCGGTGGGGGGGGGGGTGGCGCCCCGGCCGCCCCCCCCACCTCCGGTTGTCACCGCCGCGCCACCCGGTTCGGGGCCGGTGCGGCGCCGGGCCGCTGCCCAGGATGCGGCTGTCCTCGGCGCCGGATCGGACGGTGACCGGCAGCCCCCTCCGCTCGATCCGGGATGGATGGAGCGGAGCCCCTCGCTGCCAGGTATGGGTCGGGGGGGGGGGGGCCCCGCCCGGGACCCACGGGGCGGGGGGGAGGGGGGCCCGGGGGGGGTCCGCCGGGTATGCGGCGGCC
>NZ_JBHYIQ010000125.1:4016-25696 GCF_042739895.1 Amycolatopsis sp. NPDC059021 | reverse complement strand
GTTTGGGTGGGGGTTGGGCCCCCCGGGCACTTACCCGGACGTGCGGTGGACATGGGGCACCGGGCGCGTTCCGCCGTGAATCCGGCCGCCCGGCGCGTGTCCACCGCGAGGGGGAACGTGTCGGCGTTCCCCCGGTCCTCCCCCTGCAGGGGTAGTCGGTGTTGTCCGCGTGGCGTACTTTGTGTACACCTGTACTACATTATGTGTACCGTGGTACAGATAATGTGGCAAATCTGGTGTGGACCATGCGATTCCTGGTGGAGACGTAGTGGTACGGGGAGGAGAAAAATGATGCGATGAATATCGGCAAAGCTTTCGGGCGGGAGGGGCGCCGGGTGTTGTCGATCATGACCGGCTCAAGCCTAGAGGGGTTTCCGTGAGACGCCAGGGGTGATCGGTGGAGTAATCGAGTAAACGGTTCCGGTCCGCTCGCGCGACGCGCCATCCTGGGCGTGGCGGGTGGATGATTCATCGCACTAGGGGAGGGAGCGGGGCAGTGATGATGCCGATCGTTCTTGGTGAGTTCGGGAAAGGCCCGTCGGCCTGGCTGGGGTTGTCCGGTGACGCGACGTGCTTCGCGAGAGTCGGGTGAGGCGAATGGGCATGGTGGAAACGGGGACCGGTGGTGCCGCGTTCAGCCGCGAGCTGGCCAGGTTGCTGGCACGGCGGCGCATGTCCTGGCGGCAGCTGGCCGACCAGGTGGGATACACGCGCAGCTGGCTGAGCAAGGTGAAGAACGGCGCGGTTCCCTCCCCAGAACTGGCGCGGCGGTGCGACGAGGTTCTCGAGGCGTCCGGTGACCTGGTCGCACTCGTGGAGGCCGGGTCGCGGCGTCCGGCGCAGCTTCCGGCGGTGACCGCCTGCTTCACCGGCCGGACGGCCGAACGGCACCGGCTGATCGAACTGTTGCGAGAACCGGGCCAGGCGGGCGCGCCCCGGGTGGTGTCCATCGACGGCCTCCCCGGAGCGGGGAAGACGACGTTGGCCTTGCGGTGGGCGCACGAGAATCTCGAGCTGTTCCCCGACGGCCAGCTGTACGTCGACCTGCGCGGGTACTCTCCCGCGCGAACGCCGCTGTCGGCAGGGGAGGCGCTGGAGGAGTTCCTGCTCGCGCTCGGCGTGCCGGGTGAGGAGATCCCGGCGTCGCCGACGCGGCGTGCGGGTCTGTATCGATCGTTGCTCGTGGGGCGCCGGGTGCTCGTGGTGCTGGACAACGCGGCCGGCGTCGAGCAGATCCACCCGCTGATCCCGGGTTCGCCGGGCTGCGCGGTGCTGGTGACCAGCCGCAGCCAGTTGCCGGGCCTGGGGGTGTCGACCGGTGCGCGGCGGCTCACCCTGGGGCCGCTGTCGGCCGACGAGTCGTTCGCGTTGCTGCGTGGTGTGATCGGCGACGACCACACCCGGGGAGAGCCGGAAGCGGTGCGCCGGCTGGCGCGGCAGTGCGCCCACCTGCCGCTCGCGTTGCGGATCGCCGCGGAGCGGGTGGTGACCGGCCTGGACCGTGACGTGGTTTCGGTGGCCGCCCACCTGGCCGCCGACGGACTGGACTCGCTGTCACTGGGCGAGGCAACCGCGGTCCGCGCGGTGTTCTCCTGGTCCTATCGTGGCCTGTCCGCCGAACTCGCCCGGCTGTTCCGGCTGCTGAGCCTGCACCCGGGCCGCCGGATCAGCGCCGCCGCGGCGGCGGCGCTGGCCGGGATATCCGCCAAACGAGCGCGGAATCTGGCCGAGCAGCTCGTGAACGCTCATCTGCTGGAGCCGCACGACCGTGACGGCTACAGCATGCACGACCTGATCCGCCTCTACGCGAGCGAACGCGCCGACGTCGAGGACAGCCCGGAGGAGCAGGCCGCCGCGCGGCGCGGGCTCGTCGAGTGGTACCTGCGCAGTACGCTCAACGCCGCGGGCGAGATCGCGCCGTATCGCGCTCATGTGCGCGCGCTGTCGCTGCCGGAGCTGCCCGTCGAAGGGCAGGCCTTCGACGACTCCGCCGCGGCGGTGCGGTGGTGCGAGTCCGAAGTGCACAACTTCGCGCCGATCACCCGGCTCGCGGCCGATCACGGCATGGAAGACCTCGCGTGGCGGCTTCCCCTGGCGCTGTTCGACTACTTCATGCTCCGCAAACCGTGGTCGGCCTGGCTGGCCGGCCTCGAAACAGCGCTGCGTGCCGCGCGGGCGGCGGGGGACCGGCGCGGGCTGGGCTGGCTGCACACCGATTACGCGGTCGCCCAGTTCTGGCTCCGCGACCTGGATCGCAGCCGCGAGCTGTTCACCGAGGCACTGCGTATCGGCACCGAGGTCGCCGACCAGCACGGTCAGGCCTGGGCCCTGTGCGGCCTCGCTCGCGTCGCGTGCGAGCGCACCGACGCCGAGCTGGCGGAGCACCACGCCCAGCGAGCCGGGGAACTCCTCGGGCGGCTGGGCGAATGCGACGGCCAGGCCGCCGCGCTGGCGGTGCTGGCGGAAGCACAATGCCGTGACGGCAGGCGCGAGACCGCGCTGGCAACGGCGACGCGCGCCCTCGAGCTGTGCGAGCAGGTCCGTAACCACTATGGGCGGGGCCGGAAACTGGCCAAGATCGCGGAGCTCTACCACGCGCAAGGTGAGCACCAGCGCGCGTTGCGGTATCTCGAGCTGTCCTCGCAGGTGCGCTGCTCGGTGGGCGACCGGTGGGGCGAGGCCGACGTCCACCTGCGCCGCGGTGACATCCTGCACGAACTCGGGCGTGCCGCACCGGCACGTGACGAATGGCAAGCCGCCTTCGAGCTGTACGGAGAACTCGAGGATCCGCGGGTCGCGGACGCGTGCTCGCGGCTGACGACGTTCCCCGGGACTGCCGGGCAGGAGGCCGGATCGTGACGGCTTCGGGGCTAGGGCAGCAGGATCGCCCGGAACACGGAGGCGATCTGCCGCCGCGACAGCCCGCCCGGCCGGGTGAGAGCCTCCAGGTGCACGCCGTTGAACGCGGCGGTGAGGGCCAGCGCGGCGCGCTTGCCCGCCATGGCCGACAGCACCTCGGTGGTGACCGCCGAATACCCCGTGGCGACCTCGGCCACCTCGGGATCGCGCAGTGCCGCGACGGACAATTCGAACTCGGCGACGATGTGCTGCCGGTGCTCGGCGATCCCCTCGCACACCATGTCGGTGAGGTGCCCGACGAGCTTCGCCGGTGGGGGCCGCCCGATGCGCTCGGCCCACTCGTGCAGCCAGGCGCGGTAGTTCTCCAGAAGGCGGCGGAGGGCGGCTTGGCGCAATTCGCTGAGCGTCGCGAAGTAGTAGGTGGTGGAGCCGAGCGGGACACCGGCCTCCTCCGCCACCGCGCGGTGGGAGAGCCCGGCCAGACCGGCGCCGATCACGACTCTCTCCGCGGCGGTGATCATCCGCTCCCGCCGCTGGGGGTCGGCCACCCCGCGTCGTCCTGGCATCCGGGTCCTCCGTCGGTCCGAGCCCCGTCCTCGGCCGCCGAGTGCGGGGCATGGTCAGATGATTACCACAGTCCACATAGGTCTGTACATGCGTACAGAAACAGAAGTTCGGCAGAAGCCGCAACGACGGCAGAGCGGCCTGGCGGAAAGGGGAACGCATGACCGGACGGGGCGCCACGACCGTACGGATCTTTCGTGAGCAGGCCGGAGCCGCGACCAGCTGGAGCGGGGAGCACACGGTCGCCGTCGCCGTGGCCTACCGGCATGGCGTGACGGCCGGTTCGGTTCAGCTGCTCGACCTCGGCGCGAAGGATCCGTCGCTGCGCTTCGTGATGCTGGCGGAACTGGCCGGTGACGCGCTGGTGCCGTTGGCCCGCGCGGTTTCCCAGCTGGCACGCGAAGCCGGGGGCACCGCACTGCGATGGGTCACCGAGACGGCCGACGCGATCACCCCGGCCGTGACACGGCTCGGCGCCACGCCGAGGTCGACGGTGTACCGATGGTGGCATCGGCCGCTACCGGGCAGGCCGATGCCCAGCGTGGTCCCGCAGGTGCGAACACTCGAGGCGAAGGACGGCACTTTCCTCGTCGGCTGGCGCACCGCCGGCTACGGCGCGAAAATCGACGGAAATCTCGCGACGCTGCGGCACGACCGGACGGACGACGAGACGACCGAGGTGGTCACCGGACTGCTGTCCACCGTCCTGGCGATGCTCGGCCAGGAATATCCCGGCGTCCGCCTCGCGCGCACGATCATCGCACCCGACGACGACATCCACACCAGCGCGGCGATCGGACTCGGCTTCACCGCGACGCCACTGCAAGCCATCGAGTACCAGATCGCACTGTCCTGACCGGACTCGGCCACGGTGCCGACCGCGTCGGCAAGCCGGGCGTCAGAGATGGCCGACCCGGGAGAGGGGCAGCGTGGCGCACCGGACGCCGCCGCCGAACTCCGAGATCAGGTCGAAGTCGAAGCCGGTGACGACCTCGGCGCCGTGCTCGGCCAGACGGCCGATCAGCCGGTCGTGCCGGCGGGGGATGACGACCTTGTTCGGGGCCAGGCACACGGTGTTGCATCCCATGGCGTGGGCCTCGTCCTCGGTGGCGTCGATGATCTCCCAGCCGGCGAGCAGGCCAGGGAGTCCGCCGGGGAACGCCGGGCGATGGCACAGGGCTAGCCCTGGCCGGACGACCGCGAGTACGCAGTCCAGGTGCAGCCACTGGTCGGTGAGGCGGACCTCGTGTACGCGGTAGCCGTGGGGCCGCAGCAGGTGGGTCAGCCACTCGATGCCGTCGCGGTTGCTGGCGAGGCCGGAGTTGCCGACGAGGATGTCCGTGCCCAGGACGAACACGTCACCGCCCTCCAGGAACGGGCCGGTCCCCTCGGGCCCGGCAGGGTCGAATGTGCTCGGAGCGGGGCCCGGGATCGCGAAGTACGCGGCCGCGGGATCCTCGGCGATCCGTTCGCGCAGGATGTCGCGGTAGGCGAAGATCTCCTTGCGCCGCGCGGGCATCATCAACGACGTCTCGATGACCCGGTGGCCGATGACCACAAGAGGGTCGCGGGCGAACATCGGGTCGCCGCCGGGCACGACGAACTCCGTCTCGAGTGCTGTCAGCTTCCGCGGCCGGTGCACCACCACGCCGTGTGCGCGGTAGAGGTCGGCCAGGTCGTCCAGTTGCTTCCGTGTCGCGGCGATCCGCTCGGGCGGGTCGATGTCCCGGAACGACCGGCCTACATTCTCCTGTGTCAGCTCCACCGCCTCGGCGGACAGGTACTTGCGCAGTGAATAGGACACCGGGGCGATCGGGGCGTCGGGGTCGAAGATGCCGACGAACACCTCCCGCAGCGGGGAGAATTCGTCGGGTACTTCGAGCCTGGCCATGGTGATCACGCTACTTCTCCCGGGGAATGAGGGCGAGGGCGAGCCGGGGGACGAATTCGCCCCGTGTGCTGTCCGGCGCCAGGCCACACGGGCCGTCGGAGATGCCGGGAGTGGTCAGCCACAATTGCTGGGTGTTGGCGGGGTCGTCGCCCACCGATTCGCCGGTGCCCAGCTGGGCGCCGGGCGGGTTGCAGGTGGTGTCGGTCTGAGCGCCGTTGCGGCTGGAGTCGGTGAGGATGAAGATCCGGTTGTGCGGTGCCGTGCGGTTCAGGATCATCCGGATCTCCTTGGCGCTGGTCTCCGGCTGATATCCGCCGACGTCGAGCGCGAGCCCGGTGAGGTTGCCGAGCCCGACCGAGGTCGCGAACGTGGCGGCGGCGGGTGGCGACGTGCCGGCGAGGTCGGTGACATCCAAGAACACCAGGACATGTGGGCTCCTGTGCAACTGTTCGACGGACGCTTTCGCGATCTCGATACGTTCTGTCTCGCCGATCCGGGCACCGCAGCCGGGGCGCGCGGAGCGACCGGCCTTGACCACGACGAGCGCGGACCGCGTTCCGATCAGTGTCCCGAGTTCGGTGAACCACTCACGGTAGGTGGACAGTCGAGTCTGCCGATCGTCGTGGGGGCTGGGGGAGCAGCGCACCGCGCTGTCGGCGTCCGCGAGCAGAAAGGGCTGTTCATTGGCCGCGGTGGCACCGTCGAGATAGGACACGAGATCACCGCGCAGTTGCGCTCGCGGCGCGGTCACCAAGCGCGCGGCGGGCCGGGACGCGATGCTCTTGGCGATGGTGTCCCTGTCCGGGGACTCCGGATGCGCGGCCACCCATCGCGCGGCGGGACCTGCCGGATCCACATACATGTCCCCCTTGCCGCCGAACAAGGTCGGCGGACGGCCGCTGTTGGGCGGCGAGTCCCCGCTGACCTCCTGACAGCCGGCCAGCAGTACACATCCGGTGAGTACGGCGAGCACAAGACCGGGTTCGCCCCGAAAGAGTCTTCGCCTTCCCAGGACACCTCGGCTCATGACTGCGGAAAGATTGGGCCTGGCCGGTACAGCACTGGATACTCACGCAGCTCCGGCGGCAGCTCGACACGGGTGGCGGGGTCGCTGACAGCGAGCCAGACGACGGTGCGCGCGTGGTCGATAGTGAATCCGCCGCCGTCGACGTCCGGGTTCTCGAGCACGAAACGTTCCAGCCGCTGCCGTTTCTCGGGCCCGGGTTCTTCGAAGCCGTATGCCATTGGTTCCTCGCCTCGATAGCGACGTCAGTTGCCGGTGACCACGCCTTGGGTGGTGATGGTGGGTACCCGGGCGAGCTGATCGCTGACGGCGTCGAACACGGCCCGGTTGTTCAGGTAGTCCAGCAGATTGCCGTGGGTCATGCCCAGTGTCGGTTTGACCGTCCGCTCGTAGATCGCTCTGAGTGCTTGCGCCTCCTCGGCCCGGAGATGCGCGGAGATGCCGTTGATGAGCTGGTTGGTGTCGTCGAGATGTTCCTGTCTGACCACGAATCCGGGATCGGCGGGGTTGTTCAGCGCGGACTCCATGAAGGTGCGGTACTTGTCGTACATGGCACGCGCCGCGGCCTTCTCGTACGGGGAGGTTCGCGCAGCCTCGGTGCGGGCGACGATGGCCTCGGCGTTGAGGTAGAAGACCTCGATGAGGAAGTTGCCGAGGGTGGTTTTGGAGAGGAACTCGTCTCGCAGCCGATCGGCGAGCGGGATGTCGCCCTGCAGCGGGAGGTTGTACATCTTTCCCACCGAAGCCCAGATCGAGCAGTCCCCGGCGTCGGGGTTTTCCAGGGGAACCCAGTCCGCGCCCGTGCCGCCGTAGCACACGAGCGATCCCGAGTCGCCGGGCCAGCCCATTCTTCCGGTGCCGAGCACATCCGTGAAGTTGTACCGTTTTCCGCTCATGTTCACTTTGACGGTGGCGCTGAGGTCTTCGATGCGAGTGGAGGAGTAGCCGCTGCGCGCTCCGACCTTGTGGATGTTCGCCAGGAACCGGTACTCGCCGGCCGCGCACGCGCTGCCTGGCGTCAGCATGCTCAGCTGGAGGCCTTCCAGGACATAGTGGATCTTGCAGATATAGCCGTAGGAGTGGTGCTTGTTCCCGGCGAAGAACAACCCGACAGCCTTGTGTTCCGGGCTCGGCGCCGTCATTCGTGGGTGGATCGGCGTTTGTGTGTATCCCTCCTCCGACTGGTCGTGGAGCCGCGCGTAGGCGGCGTCGCAGAGGTTTTTCGCGTGCACGCCGCGTTTCCAGGGGATGTCGGTCGCCAGTGTCGCCACGATGTTCTTGTCCCCGTAGGGCTTCGGGAGTGGCTGTGTGATCACGTTGTTGTTCGGGTTGCGCTCCTTGAGGTTGACCAGGACGTGTCTGTTGGACAGGATGCAAATCTGGTTGTAAGGGTCGCGCACGAAACAGCCGAGCGTTCCGCTGTCGTAGATGCCATGTTCTCCGTTGGATGCGTTGGTGATGGAGACGCCTGGCCTCAGGGGGTTGCGTTGCCGGTCGTTGTACGTCCAGCTGGGCGGCTGGAACTCCTTTTCCTCCTTGCTGAACATCTCGCCGGTTTCGACGACGTCGACCTTGTAGGACAGGCCGTCCACGTCGATCCGGTCGGGGAGCATGTCGCTTGCCCGCAGGTACCCGGGCTTGCGTTTTTTCGCTACACCGACCCGGATCGCGGGCTCGTCGGTGCGTTCACCTGCGCGCTCCCGGGTGCTCACCCCCACGGAGACGATGTTGCGCAGTTCCCAGAATCTGCTGATGATGCGGTCTTTTCCGTGTGCAAGGTGTGCTTGTGCGCGCTCGTCGAGCATGGAACTCCTTCCCCTGTCGTCGGTCCGCGTCAGGCGACGATGCGGTAGCCGGCCCAGCCGGTGGCCAGGACCTTCGGGTGCGCGGGATCGAAGACCGTGGACGGGGAAGCCGGCTCCCAGTTCCCGTTGTGCAGGCAGGCGAGGAGCGCGCCGGTGGTCTTGTCCCGGGTGACGAGGTCGGGGTAGTCGTCGCCGTTGATGTCGGTGAGGATGCGCACGTCGGCCGCGTCCACTCCGGACGGCCGGAGGACGTACCACTTCTCGTGCGATTTTCCCGTGGAGTCCTGTTCGGCGAACAGGTCAAGGAGCCGGGCACTGCCGTCGGTGAAGGTCATGAAGAAGTCGGGGAAGTCGTCGCCGGTGACGTCGGCCAGCTGCATGCTGGTGACGGCTTGGGCGTTGTCGAGGATCGCACCAAGATTGGTGAACCGTACGTTCCCCGACGCGTCGGGGCCTTGATTCACGTACGCGTAGATCGTGGTGCCGTGCCGGAACAGGATGTCGGCGAGGCCGTCGAGTTCGGTGGGATTGCGCGTGTCCCTGCCGACGAAGTCGGCCACGGTGACCAGACTCGCCGCACCCCAGCCGCGGGCGATCACCCGCTCCGGCCGAAAGGTGTTCTCTCCGGCGAAGATGCCACTGTGCACTGAGAGGGACAGTGTTCCGTCACTGGATAGGCTGACGAGGTCGTTGTATCCGTCTCCGTTCAGGTCGCCTTGGCCGAGCCATGTTCGTTCGAGCCCCATGGTCGCCACCTTGACGGATCCGGCGAAGGCGCCACGGCCGCCGGGCTGTCCGGTTCCCTCGTGCACCGCGAGCTCGCCCTTCGCGGCCTCCACCGTCAGCAGATCCGGTACGCGGTCCGTGCTGATATCCGGCACGCCGTCCGCGTCCGTCGACCGCAATGGCCGCAGTCGTGGTCCTGCGTTGTCGGTCCAGCTGTCGAGCAGACTCGTGGCCGTGGGGACGGGCAGTGAGGCCGCAGCCGTGTCGGCGGCCGCGACCGCAGTGGTGACTGTCAACGCGACGGTGAGTCCGGTCAGGACTGGAATGGTTCTCGGCAGGCGTGTCTTCTTCACGTGTTTCTCCCCTGTGTGGTGTCGCCGGGACCGCACGGTCCGGCAAGGTGCGTGGCGAACGCTCGCAGAATCCCGGTGCCGAGTGTGTCGGGCAGTTGGTCGAGGAATCCGTGTGCTTGTTCGAGGCCGGCTCGGCATCGATTGCGGGCGAGAGTGGCGGCTTGGCGGCACAGCACGGGGTCATGGTGCGGTGCTGCCCCGAAAGCGTGGTGGTCCGTCAGCCCGGGGAAGGCGGACAGCTTGCTCGAGAGCAGGCCGGTCATGGTGGTGTCGAGCCGGGTCTGCCGCCCGGTCAACGCGAGATGGTCCTCGGCATACACGAAGACCGCGCCGCAGGACCGCCCGAACTTCCGCAGGGCCGTCGTCGCGCGATCGCAGCAGTCGGCCAGTGCCGCGCCGACTCGGGCCGGGAACTCGAACAACGCACCGAAGAACGCCAGGCTCGACCGGGGCGGCCCGTCGGGCCGCAGCTGTCGGGCCCGCGCCTCCACCAGTTCCGTCAGCCAGTCGGTGAAGGGGCCCGAGAGGTCCGGCGCCTGTTCGGCAATGAGAAGGCTTGCCCGTGACAGAAGGAAATCGCCGACCAGCACGGCCGTGGCCGACGGCCAGTCCACGCCGCGTGCGGTTCGTTCTGGCGAGGGCGCGGTGGCGGTGAGCGCGAGGGCGCCGATCATGACGAGTTCGATCGCCGCGGCGACCCCGGCCCACTGGATGTCGAGGGGTTTCCCCTCCGCGCTGAGTGCTCCCGCGAAGATCCGCGCGGGTCGCAGGGCCTGCCGGGCCGGTGGCCGCGCACGGGTGATCAGCGACGCGGCGAACGGCCAGTGCTTACCGGCTGCGGCGACCGCTATCTCGGTACAGGCGAGCAGGAACGGCTCAGCCATCAGGCTGTGCCGGTCGGCCGGGAATGTTCCACTAGCGGGGTCGGCGAGCCCACCGGGCAAAACCAAAGCGCGGCGTGACCGGGCGAAGAACGGGTTGTCGCTGGTGATGCTCGCCGACAACGCGCGCCACGTGAGGTGGTACCGGCGGGTGGCCCGGGTCGCGGTGTCGTAGTAGCCGACGAAGTCCCTGGCCAGCGCACGGCTGTACCCGGTGACGGCGGCGGCCGGTGCTCGGGGGTGCGCGGCGATCGCCTCGGCGGCGAGGACACCGGAAGAAAGCGCGGGCTCGATACCGTCCCCGGTGAACGGATTGAGCAGGCCCGTGCTCTCACCGAGAAGCAAGACGCCGGCACGCTCGGACCGGTCGGCCGCGAACGCGGCGTCGATGTGGCCCGTCGTCACAGGCCCGGCTGCGCGCAGACGCGCGTATCGCCGGTCGACGAGGGCCAGCGCGTCCAAGGCTGTGGACAGCAGCTCGTCCGGGGACGCTGCGTCCGCACAGCGGGCCGAGGTGACCGAGATGGTCCCAGGTGCACCGGGCCGGTCTGCGGGCAGCACTCGAATCGACAGCGGCGCGCTCCGCGGATCGGACGGTACGGGCGGCGGCAGATGCAAGAGGGCCCGGCCGTCCGCGGGAGCCCGGTGTATGCGCGTACCGCGCCGAGTCCGGCGCGGGTTCCACGCTGGCGAAGAGCGATGCCGTCGACCTCGTGGGCCCCGGTGGCCAGGACGAGGTGACGAGCCAGCGTCGTCTGCTCGACGTCGGCGGCTGTGATGGTCACTCGCCATAACGTGGCTTGCCTGGCGACGGCGGTGACAGTGCCTTCGACGTACTGGGTCCCGGCTGCCTGTGCGCGGCGCAGTAACGCCTTCTCCAGGTCACGTCGCCACACTGTCTGGAGTCCTGTAGCGGGCCAGGAGGCCGAACTCGCACTGTCGAAGACGACGGTGAAGCTGCTGAGTTGCTGTCGCGGCAAGGCGTCGCGACGCAGCAACCGGTCGGAGACCAGCACACGATACGACGGAGCGGTCGCATTCGGGGCAGGGCCGACGAGAAGCGGCTGAACACCTCGTCGAGCCAGTTCGGCCGCGGCGGTGCTACCGGCCACCCCCGCGCCCACGATCAAGACAGCGACCGGCTCGCCCGGCTTGTTCACGTCGGGGTTCCGCACGGCCATAACCGTTCGATCGTTTTCAGCAACACCTGGCCGGTGCTGGAGCGGGCCGCTTCACCGAGCGCGGCCACGGCCTTCTCACGGTGTCGGAGGGCAACCGACATAGCCTCGTCGATTCCGCCCACGGTGAGTACCTGTGCGCGGATCACCGGCAGATCGTGGTCGGTCAAGGCGGGTGACAGCAGCAACTCGGCCAGGCCCGGGGCGCCACGGCGGAGCGCGCACAACGTCGGCAGGCCGAACAGCCCGAGCCGGTGGTCGGTACCGATCGGCTTCCCGGTGTCCGCACTCCACAGGTCGCGGCAGTCGTCGGCAATCTGGAACGCGACACCCACTTCATCACCGAAGACTGCGAGACGGTCCAGCAAAATCGGATCTGCGCCCGCTTCGGCGGCACCGAGCACGCAGCACAACCGGAACAGCTTGCCGGTTTTATGCCGCGCGATGTTGACATATTCGCCGGTGCGCAGATTCAGGTCGAACGCTCGCTCGACGTCCAGCAGTTCCCCGTAGGACAGCGCGGTCGCCGTCGAACTCACGGCCAGCATGACCTCGGGTCCGAGTTCCACCGCTTCCTGGGCGGCCAGCGCCACACAGGCGGTTCCCGCCAGCACTGCGATCTCGTGGCCGTCCACGGTGTGCGCGGCAGGCCGAGTGCGCCGCACAGTCGCCCGATCGATCACGTCGTCATGCAGTAGCGAGCCGATGTGTATCAGTTCCACCATCGCACCGAGCCGCACCAACCGCGTCCGATATGGTGCGCCGAAGCGTGAACACACCTCGAGCAGGTGCGGACGAATACGTTTTCCTGGCGCATTCGCCAGCGCACGCACCGGACGCCGCAACTCCGGGCTCACCATCGCGGTGAGTTCTGCCAGCCGATCGAGGACTAGCCGTGCGTAGTCCTCGTTACGAGGAAATGCTCTGTTCATCGGGGTACGCGAAGGCAGTAGCTGCGGGCGAAGCTGAGCCACAATTCGGCGGGCGCATCCGCGTTGGGGTCGTAATGCGCCGAGACCGTCGCGACCGCGACCGCCACCAACGCGCGCAACGCGGCGTCCACCGCGGCACCTTTCGCCCGGAACACACGCCCCGCGGCGAGGACCACGCCATCGGCAGTGGTCGTCGCCACGTTCGCGCCGGCGAGTTCGGACATGCCCCTCCGCACCAGCCTCATCCTGTCCGGCGTGAGCCGGGCGGCCGCGGTCTCTGCTCTGGAGATGGTGACGCGGGACTGCGCCGGGCCTGGTTCACCGAAGCCCGGAAACTCGACCGGCCGCACCGCGACCGCTCGTGCCACGGCGCAGACCCATCCCGGATCGGCGGCGACCAGCCCGCCGGCCGGGTTTGTCGAAGCAAACGCCACGCCGGGGGAGGAGAGCATTATCGCGCCTGCGCCCAACCCCGTTCCCAAGGCGAACGATCGCCTGCTCATCCGAAAGGTCGCACCATAATCTTCGCGCAACGAACACCACCCGGGTCACTGATGTGGAAGGTCACGCACCCACTCTCGTTGCTGCCATCTCGGCACCACCAGTGGTGACTTGTGGAGCATTCGAGGAAACTTCCGCGATTTTGTGGGAGTTTCGCTTTTTTACAACAGTGCCTTGTGTGCCGGGCAACGCCCGTGAACGAGCAGGAGACGCGGGGGTTCGAGTGCCGGTTCCTGGAATTGTCCCGGAGACAACGGTTCGGTCATGCGGCCAGGGCGGTTTCCCGGCCGGGGTGCGTGACCACCGCCGCACCCTGGCCGGGTCTCACCAGGCGACCGGAAGTGCGGTCACCCCGTAGATGGCCGCCTTTTCGCGTAGGGGCACGTCTTCGGCGGGAATGGCGAGCCGTAGTCCCGGGAATCGGGCGGCCAGGGCGGGGAAGGCGACCCGCATCTCGACCCTGGCCAGTTGCTGGCCGATGCACTGGTGGACGCCGTGGCCGAAGCCGACGTGGCCGGCGGCGTTGCGGTGCAGGTCCAGGGTGTGCGGGTCGGTGAACTTCGCCGGGTCGCGGTTGGCCGAGGAGGTGGCCAGCACGACGGTGGATCCGGCTTTGATCAGGTGGCCGTCGAGTTCGACGTCTTCGAGCGCGGCGCGGGCCAGCGGAGTCGCGACGGTGAGGTAGCGCATGAGCTCCTCGACCGCCGAATCGGTCAGGTCCGGGTTCGCGCACAGGGCGGTCCATCGGCCGGGATGGTGCAGGAGCGCGAAGGTGCCCAGCGCGATCATGTTGGTGGTGGTGTCCAGGCCCGCGGCGAGCAGCAGCCCGCCGATGCCGGTGAGTTCGTCGTCGGTGAGGTCGCCGGTGGTGAGGTCGCTGAGGAGGTCGTCGGTCGGTGCCGCGCGTTTGGCGGTGACCAGGGTGCGGACGTAGGTCATCAGCGCTTCGTATGCCTGGTACGACTCGGCTTGTCCTTCCGGTGTGGTCATGTCCGCGCCGAAGAGGGTGGCAGCGTCGCCGTGGAATTGCTCGCGGTCGGCGTAGGGCACGCCGAGCAGTTCGCAGATCACCGTGGCGGGGATCGGCTGGGCGTAGGCGGTGACCAGGTCGATCGGCCCGCCGTGGCTTTCCATGCGGTCGAGGTGTTCGGCGGCTACCTGTTCGATCCGCTCGGTCAGTTGTGACATGCGGCGTACGGTGAATTTGCCGGTCAGCAGCTTGCGGTACCGGGTGTGTTCGGGCGCGTCCATGGTGAGGAAGACGCCGGGATCGGCGGGCGGCGGCGGTTGGTCGTTTCCCGGGCCCGTCCAGTGCATGAGTTCGCTGCGCGCGCTGAAGCGCGGGTCGGCGAGCACGCTGCGCACGGTGGCGTGGCCGGTGGCAAGCCATCCCTCGTGTCCGTCCGGAAAGGACAGTGGGGTCAGTGACGCCTTGTCGCTGATGCGGGTCAGTTCCGCGGGCGGGTCGAACGGACAGCCCGGGGTGCGTTCCATGGGCAGTTCGACAGCTTGCTGGGCCATGCTGATACCTCGCTTGTCCGAAGGGGAGCACGGGCTGGTGTGGTCCGGATACTGATTCCCACGTTAGGAACAAGCCGAAATACCGGTCAACGCGGCGTTGCCTGGATTCACGCTGTTTGCGCTGGTCGTGTCGGCAATTGATGATTGCAATGACACTGACGGTTAATGCACGCCGAAGACGGGACGTTGCAACGATCGACGCCGGGCGCGGATACTGGCGAGGAGAAGCGGAGGAGACTGCTGGATGCCGGGGCGCCGACTGACGATAGCCGAGCGGCAGCGGATTGCCGGAGGATTGGGGCAGGGCCTGGACTACGCCGAGATCGCCCGCCGGCTGGGCCGTCCCACCTCGACGGTGATGCGCGAGGTCACCCGCAACGGCGGGCCGGGCCGCTACAACGCGGAAATGGCCCAGCTCGGGACGAGCCACCGCGCCCGCCGCAGGCCGCGCCCGGCGACGCCGGTCAGTGAACACGGCGGCCCCGATCCGCAGGCGGCGGCCGCGTTCGTGGCCGAGTTCACCGCCGCGCTCATCGAGATCGGCCTGCCGCGCACCGCCGCCGGTGTCCTGGCCTGGCTGTTCGCTTCCGAGACCGGCAGTGGCACGGCCGCCGAGCTGGCACAGCGCCTGCAGGTCAGCGCCGCGACCATCTCGCACGCGGTCGGGCTGCTGGACAAATACGCGCTGATCCGCCGTGGCCGGGACGGCGAGGGGAGGCGGCACCGGTATTTCCTCGACGACGACGCGGGCTTTCGCGCGGCGGTGGTCGGCGTCCGCGCCAACCAGCGGCTCGCCGACACCGCGCTGCGCGGCGCCGACACCTTCGGCGGGGACACCGTCGCCGGAGCCCGGCTCGCGACGACGGGCCGTCTCCTCGAACAACTCGGCAACGACCTCATCCGCTCCGCGAAACAGTATTTGCGCGCCACGAACGGCAGGCACCGCGGCTGACGCCGAGGCGCGGCGCGGCCGCGGTACTCGCCGTCCGGCCGTCTGATCACGGTTCGGTGGACTCGACGTGAGCGCCCTCGAACTGGTCGGCAACCGGGGCGGCCCGCCGGTCCGCGAAGGCGCACACGGCGATCATTCCGGCCAGGAAGGCCATGGCCGCGGCGAAAACTCGTGCCTCCGGGTACCCGCCGGCCAGGAAATACGCCGGACCGGCGAGCACGACGCCACCGAGCAGCGCGAGGGCCAGTTCGCCGAGCAGCGCCCGTCCCGGCGCGCGGCCGATGCCGGCAACGAGTGCGACCACCACAATCGCTACGCCGGCAACGGCGGCCAGCGCCGGAAGGCCGAAGTTCAGTCCGTATCGGATGGCCAGCGCCGGCACGAAGAACACCACGACCAGCCAAGCGGCCGAGCGGATCAGCGCGGCCAGTCCCGGACCGCAGGTGCGGTGGGGGACCCGATGGGCGAGTACCCGAGCCAGTACGAGTACCGCGGTGGCGATCGCGGCGCCCGGCAGGAGCGCGGGTACGTGGCCGAGGTTGTACAGCAGAGCGCTGTCGTAGACGGCCAGCACGAGCCAGCCCAGCGCGCCGGCCGAGATGAGGAACAGCACCAGATCCGGCAGGGACCGGACCCGCCTGCCGGTGTCGCCTGCGAACCGGGACACCCACAGCGGGACCACGATTCCCGAGGCCGCGCGGATCAGCAGATCCTGTTTGGTGGTCCAGGGATTGCGCAGTTCCCATTCGATGAGGCAGAACGTGATCGTGCAGGCGGCCGATGCGGGCCGGACCAGGCGCACCGCGCGCCGGTACGCCGCGGCGTCCAGCCAGCGGCACACCGTCAGGTAGGCGAAGACGACGAACGGCAATTCCCAAAAGGACGAGATCCGGAACAGGCTCACCGACAGCAGGCCGGGCTCGGGGAACCAGCCGGGTACCGGACCGAGGTCGGCCAGATCGAACCACCCCGGTGGGACGTAGCGGCTGATGAAGCCGGCGTCCCCGTGGTGCACGCGGTCCACGTAGACGGTGAACAGCACCTGGTTGAGATAGATCAACGCGATGACGGCGAGCAGCCAGCGGGCCGGGTTTCCCCGCCCCCGCAACGGCATGCCGGACAACCTCAACGGGCGCCACACCGCGAATACGGTGGCACCGACGATCACCGCGCCAAGCACCAGCCGTCCCACTGCGCCAGGCTAGCCGGTCTCACCCCGCGGGTGTGCCGACTCCGGGACGGCCGCCATCGCGACGGTGCGCTCACCGTGCTGCGCGGGACCGGGGCGAGGGCGCCGGCCCAGCGGCAGCAGGATCGCGGCGGCGGCGGTGAGCACCCACCCGGCGCAGGCGACCACGCCGATGATCGTGTAGCCGCTCTCAGCGGGGAAACTCTTTCCCGGCGCGATATGCGCCTGAAGTATGGTCGCGCCCAAGGCTCCGCCGGTGGAGTAGCCCACGGTACGCAGAATCTGGTTGAAGCTCATCGCACTGCTCGTCTCCTGGGCCGGCACGGCGCGCATGAGGTAGCCGGGCATCACCGCGAAGACGCAGCCGGTCCCGGCACCGGCGATGGCCATCACCACCACGATTTCCCAGATGTCGTCGCGGGCCACGCTGAACAAGACCATGCTGCCGAGCATCATGGCCGAGGACAGCGGCAGGACCGCCTCGTAGGACGTACGCCGCACCAGCCACGGCACCACCCGGGTTGCCAGATAGCTGGTCGCGGAGAACGGGACCAGCACCAGTCCGGCGACGATGACAGTGCCGCCCAGCCCGTAGCCGGTGCTGATCGGCGTCTGCACGAACGTGGTCACCGGCGAGATCAGCAAGTACATCCCGACAGCGGCCAGCAAGGTGGCCACGCTTGCCGTCAATACTGCGCGCTCGCCCAGCAGCCGCAAGGCCACGAGTGGATGGGCCACCCGCAGCTCCCACCACACCCAGACGGCCAGCACCGCCGCGGCCGCGACGAGGATTCCGAGCACCGGTCCTGATCCCCAGCCCCACTTCTCGCCCTTGCTGAGCGCCAGCAACAGACCGGCCAAGCCGGCGCCGAGCAGCACAGCACCGGCGATGTCGAGCCGTTCCTGGCGGCGCCGCGCCGACGCCGGGACGACGCGCCACGAGACGAACAACGCGGCCGCGGCGACCGCCGCCCCGAACCAGTAGGCCAAGTGCAGGCCACCGGCCTTCGCGAGCAGCCCGGTGACCGGGTAGCCCAGGCCCACGCCCACCGCGGTGGTGGTCGAGAGCATCGCGACCCCGGCCCGCATGCGCTCCGGCGGCAAGGCCTCGCGGGCAGTCGCGATCGCCAAGGGCGTCAGCCCGAGCCCCAGACCCTGCAGGCCACGCCCGGCCAGGAACGGGCCGAACCCGACCGGCAGTGCCGCCAGCACTCCGCCCAGCATCATCGCGACCAGCGAGAGCAGGAAGACCTGCCGCCGGTAGGGTCCGTCGCCCAGCCGGCCCATCACCGGGGCGGCGACCGAAGCCACCAACAGCGTGATCGTCAACGACCACTGGGCGTCGGCGAGCGACACGTGATTTTCCGCGGCGATGGTCGGGATCAACGGCGCGCCCAGACTGCTGATGATCGCCACTACCAGGCACGCGAGCGTCAGGCCCGGCAGCAACGCCCGTGACGAAGGCGGGATACCGGGTTGCTTCTCGTCTGGTTCTCCGCTCACAGGCGCGTTTTCCATAGATCTGATACTACGCTTCAAATGAGACGCAGTGTCAAAAAGCTTCGCGTGTCACAATGGGCGGGTGAGCCTGCGGGAGCGGAAGAAGGAGCGCACGCGCGCCGAGCTACAGCGTCATGCCCTGCGGCTGTTCCGCGACCAGGGGTACGCCGAGACGACGGTGGACGACATCGCGGCGGCCGCCGAGGTCAGCCGCAGCACCTTCTTCCGGTACTTCGGCACCAAGGAGGACGTGCTCCTCTTCGACACCGTGGACCCGGTGATGTGCCGCATGATGGCCGCCGTGCCCGAGGGGACTCCGCTGCTCGAGGCCGTGCGCGGCGTGCTGCGGGACTCGTTCGCCTCCCTCGGCGACGAGGCTCGCGATCTCGAGGAGGTCCGCATGGGGCTGGCCCGGACGGTGCCCGCCATCGCGGCGATCCTGCGCGAGCGCAACGCGTTCGGGATCGAGCAGTACGCCGAGGTGATCGGGTCCGCGACGGGCCGGGAGCCCGGCGACTCCGATGTGCTGCTGTTCAGCGCCATCTTGATGGGCGTCCGCCACGCCGTCCGCGCACGCATGGCCGCCGGGCGGGGTGAGCGCTACGTCGACGAGCTGGACGCCATGCTCGGGCGTCTCGCTACCGGTGTCCCGCTGGCCGACGAGCCGGTCCGTGCTCCGGGGAAGATCATGTCTCGGTCCTCCTGACGCCCGAGCATCGGCGCCGGCAGGCCGGGCGGTTTTTCACGCGTGTGTCCGGGGACGTCGGCCTGCCCCTGCTCGAAGACTCGTCGCCTCGCGCGGTGTCGGCGTTGCACGTGCTCAGCGGGTCTGCGCACCGGTCACCGCGTTCTGGTGGCCGAAGCCGGAGCGCGGGTGGATCGTGATCGTGCTGGGCTCGGTGCTGAGCCGAACCTGAATCCAGCGCGCTTTCCGGTCGTCACACGATGGTCTCGGCATCCTTACCGGCGCTCGGCAAGTCCTTGGCCTCGCGGGCGGACTCGGCGACCCTGCTCAGGGTCGGCTCGGGCACGATCCGGCTCAAGGCCGCGGTGAACCGCTCTTGGCCCGCGTCCCCGACGATCTCGTCGGACACCGACGCCAGCATCGAGATGAACAGGACCGAGTTGCCTCCGAGTGCGTAGAAGTCGGCGGTTCCGGCGATCTGGTCCGGGTTCAGGCCGAGCACCTCCGCCCAGATCGCGGCGACCGACTCGGTCAGCTCGTCGCGGTCGCCCGCCGCCACCGGCTGGTCGCCGCGCCGGAAGGGGTCGGGCAGGCGGCGCACGTCCACCTTGCCGTTCATGGTGTGCGGGATGTCGTCGACGAACACCGTCGCCGCGGGCACCATGTACTTCGGCAGTAGCCCGCCGAGGTGCTCGGTCAGCTCGCCGGCGGTCACCTCGGCGATGGGGATGACGTAGGCGCACAAGGCCTTGTGCTCGCCCGCGGTACGCGGCACGACGACCGCGCTGCCGACCGCGGGATGCGTTTCGAGGGCCTTGGCGATCTCCGCGGGCTCGATCCGGTGGCCGAGCACCTTGACCTGGTCGTCGGTGCGGTCGAGGAACTCGAACTCCCCGCTGGGCAGCAGCCGGGCGATGTCGCCGGAGCGGTAGACGCGGGTCCCGTCGGCCAGCCGGACGAAACGCTCGCGGTCGAGGTCGGGCCGTCCTCGGTAGCCACGGGCCAGCTGCGCTCCGCCGATGTAGACCTCGCCGGGCTCGCCCTCGGGGACGAACCGGCCGGTGGCGTCGAGCAGGAACATGGTGGTGTTGTCCGTCGGCACCCCGATGGGGACCACGCTGCCGGTGTCGGTCTCCTTGTCGAACAGGTGCAGGGTCATCGTGATCGTGGTCTCGGTGGGGCCGTAGCCGTTGATGATCCGGCAGTCGGGGCCGAACAGGTCCTGGGCCTGCCGGGCGACCGAGGTGTGCAGCTGCTCGCCCGCCAGGATCACCGCGCGGAAGCCGGTGGCCCGGATGCCCAGCCGGTTGATCAGCGCCAGATGCGAGGGGGTGAGCGACAGCGTGTTCGCGCCGGATCCGGTGAGCAGCTCGTGCAGCATGGCGTGGCTGATCTCGGCGGGCCGCAGCACGATCGTCCCGCCGGCGAGCAGCGGCGGGAAGAACGTCGTCCCCGCGACGTCGAAGCCGACGGAGGCGAGCAGCGGCAGCCGTGTCCCGGCGTCGATCCCGAAGTCCCGGATCGCCCAGTCCAGGTAGGTGCGCAGGGCACCGTGCTCGATCTGCACGCCCTTCGGCTGTCCGGTCGAACCGGAGGTGTAGATCACGTACGCGAGGTGCTCGTCGCGGATCTCGACGTCCTGGAACGCCGGTTCCGCGGTGAAGTCCAGGTCTTCGATGACAACGGCGGTGCAGCCGTCCGGTACGCAGTCGCGCTCGTGATGGGGCCGCTGGACGAGGCACACCGGCGCGCCGGCGTCGCGGAGCAGCCCGGCGATCCGCGCGTCCGGATTGTGCGCGTCCATCGGCAGATAGGCCGCGCCGGAGCGCAGGACGCCCCAGACCGCGACCGTCGCGGAGACCGAACGGTCGCCCAGGACGCCGACCACGGTGTCCGGGCCGGCGCCGAGATCCCGCAGCGCCGCCGCGACCACCGCGGTGCGCCGCGCCAGTTCGGCATAGGTGAGGCGATCGCCGGGGCTGTCGATCGCGATGGCGTCCGGAGTCTCGGCGGCCTGGCGGAGGAACCGCTCGACGATGCCGGCGTCGTCGGTGGACTCGGTCGCGGTGTCGTTGCCCGGCCAGTGGCGCAGCGCGGCCGGGGAAAGGCCCTCCGCGACCTCGTCCAGCAGGGCTTCGATCCGCTCGGCCGTTTCCGGGCCGTCCCACCAGGACAGGGTGATTTCGGTACGGCCACCGACCTCGACGAGATCCAGCACAGGGGGCGCACCCGGTTCCGGCCGCGTCGTCAGATAGGCGGTGTGCGCGGTGAACCCGGGGGTGTGCAGATCCGCGGGATCGATACGGCCCGCGTGGGAGAGGACCGCGTTCGCCGGGTACCTCCCGCGTTCACGGATCTTGCCGTCCATGGTCGCGATCGCCTCGTCGAGCTCGGCGAGCGGAGTGTCGAGCACGTCCGCGGACAGCGACTTCCCGAGCGCCGCGTCCCCTTCGAGAAGACGGAGAACACGCTCGTGGACCGTCGGCCAGGTCTCGCCGGGGGCCACCTCCAGGGAAAACCCGGAGGCGAGGTTCGCGGTGCTGGCCACGCCCGGCCTGCGGGGCCGGAGGTCGACCGGGATGTAGAACACCCCGGGCTCCGTACCGGTGACGCCGCGCAGGAGGACGGCCAGCCTCGCGACGAGACCGGGAAACGTGCCCTGGACGCTCCGGCGCCCCGACACGGTGCGCGAGCGGTGGGTGGGCTCGCAGGAGCCGAGCGCCGGAAGGTGGTCGAAAGTCAGGCTGAAGTCCTCCGCGCCGGTCACGTCCTCGAAGATGTCGCTGACGCTCACCGGGTCCGGTGCGCCGTGCGGTTCTTCGCCGCGCAGCGCGCGGAACACGTCGGTGGCCCAGATGACGACCCCCTTGCCGTCCATCACCTCGTGGTTGGCCCGGAAGGCGACCGAGGTGTGTTCTCCTTCCACCAGCACGACCTCGCAGTGGGCCGAGCCGGAACCGGCGAGCGGTGCCTGGAGCTCGGCGAGACCGAGGATTCCGCCGGCCTCGAGGCCCCCGGGGGGCGCCCACGCCTGGCCCCCGCGCGCCCCCCCCCCCTCCCCCGAGCGCGCGGGCGCGCGCGGCCCCCCCCCCCCTCGACGAACACGTCCCGCTGCTGAC
>NZ_JBHYIQ010000125.1:0-4006 GCF_042739895.1 Amycolatopsis sp. NPDC059021 | reverse complement strand
CCCCGGCGGCGGCGCCCCCGCCCACCCCCCACGCGGCGGGCGGGGGGCACACCGCTGTCGACCCAGGTGCGGTCCTCGCGGACGAGCCGGGCGCCCGGGCACGCGGCCGAGGCGGTCGCGACGGCTTCGCGCAGCCCTTCGGCGGTGATGGTCCCGGTGCCCTCGACCACGATCTGGGTGGTGACGGTGAGTTCGCCGGGATGGCCGAGAAACCACCACTCGACGGGGGAGATCGCGCGGCGGAATCCGCCGGCCCCGGGACGGGGCGACGGCTGGGTGTCCTTGCTCATGGGGCGAGTGGCTCCTCGGGTGGGTTTCTCGCTGTCGGGTGGGGAGAGCGGTCAGCCGAGCTGCTGGGCGAACTCCAGCCACATGTCCGCGTAGTACGTCGCCAGGCCGAGCACGACCTCCGCGCAGTGCTCCGGGACAGCGGTCGCGAGCTTCGACAGTTCCCGTTGCTCCACGGCGTTGCGATGCAGCAGGCGCAGGAGCTGACGACCGTCCTCTTTGGTGCGCAGCGATGGATCCCGGAGCAGTTTTTCGAGCAGGGAACCGGGATCGGGCTGGGCGAGCCCGATACTCCTGGCGGCGAGCTGCTGGGCGGTCTGCTGCACCGGTGACGCGGCGGGCTTCGGCTCCGGCTCGCTCTTGTCCGCCGGGGCGTTCCGCTTCGCGACGGGCGGTTCCCCCGACACGAGACGCTTGCGCACGTCGCTGACCGTGGCGGGGGAAACCCCGGCGCGGCGCGCGATCTCCCGCAGCGAGGCGTCGGGGTGCTGGGTGATCAGCTGAGCGGCCCGATGCCTGCCCGCCGCCTTGTCCAGCGGGTGGACCTTGCCGTCGCGGCCGATCCGGGCGGACGGCTGCGAAGTGGTATCGCCCAGCCCGCGGCGCACGATGGCCACGGTCTTCGCGCTGAGGCCGGACACCGCGGCGATCGCCCGATCGGACATGTGCGGATGCGAGGTGACGATCCGCGCGACCGCGGCCCGCCGGTCCTCTTGCGACAGCGGGAGACCGTGCGTCACGTTCGCCTCGACGGCTCGCAGGAACGCGTCTTCCGTCGTCCCGTCGAAGAACTCGACGTCGATGACGGTCAGGCCCTTCGCGGCCGCGGCGAGCAGCCGGTGCATCCCGTCGATCACGCGCATGGTGCGCCGGTCCGCGAGAATCGGGGGCAGCGGGCCGTCGACCTCGAGCAGCCTTTCGACGTGGGCGGCGTCCTCCCCGGCCAGACGCGGTGAGTCGGCGGGCAGCAGCGCGCTCAACGGGACGGGCACGCATTCCCGGCCCTCGGACGGTGCGGGTGTTCTCGGTGTTACACAGGCGAGGATTTCCTCTCGCGCTGTGTCGAGTCGGGCGCTGGTGCCGGTCAAGGGTGGCTCATCTCCCAGAAAAGCAAGAAAGCTCTGTGGCTGACTGTGAATGTGAAAAATCAACCGGCAAGGCGTAGGAAATATTCACTCCTGGCCAACGGGCAGGTCTCGGCGGAGTGGTGAATTCGGTGTACGCCCCATGCGGCTCACCTCAACGGGGAGGTGTGAAAAGTGAAAAACTTCCGCGACAAGTTCCCGTCCTCGAGGGCGAGGACGAGGAATGCGCGACGGGCGACGCGTCGTGGACGGCGCGCGGCGGTGCGCTGTCCATGACGCGGTCGTCCGATACCGAGGTTTTTTCGGCTTTACTACCTGTGAAAACGAGGGCGGCACACCGTCTCGGCCGCGCGGTGGCCGACGGTGTCCGCCGTACTGTCCGTCTGGTGTTTCTCTTGTGGTGGGCGACCTTGGCCGCTCCGTACCGCCCCGCCATCTGCTGCCCCCAGTTGGCTGTCGTCCATCAGTTCCCGCCCCCTTCGGTCAACCGATGGACCCGGTTACTGCCAGAGCCCACGATCGTCGAATCGCACTTCTGTGTCAAGACTTGGCGGTGACGACCGATAGTTTGTTACCACCTTGTCCGCTTGTCCGCTTAACCATCTTTTGTGACTGTCCGAAATGGTCGGTTTCCGCCTTTGTCTCCCTGGATGGTTCTTTAAAGCCAGCCGCGCTCGTCCGCGACGCGAAGCGCTTCCATCCGATTTCGCGTCGCGGTCTTGGTGGTCGCGGCCGAGAGATAGTTGCGGACGGTGCCCTCCGAGAGATAGAGGGTGGCGGCTATATCGGCGACCGTCGCGCCCGAACGGGCGGCGATGAGTACGTCGCGTTCACGGGCCGTCAGCGGGGATTCGCCCGCCGCCAAGGTCGCCACCGCCAGCGCCGGGTCCACCACCCGCTCGCCGTTCATCACCCGCCGGATGGCGTCGGCGAGCGCGTCGGCGGGGGAGTCCTTGACCACGAACCCCGCGGCTCCCGCCTCCATCGCCCTGCGCAGGTAACCGGCGCGGCCGAAGGTGGTGAGCATCACGACGCGGCAGCCGGGTACCTGGGTCCGGAGCACGGCGGCGGCCGCGAGCCCGTCGAGCCCCGGCATCTCGATGTCGAGCAAGGCGACGTCGGGTTTCCCCGTCTTGGCCGCGTCGACGACCTCGTCGCCACGGCCGACCGAGGCGACCACCTCGAAATCGTCCTCGTGGTTCAGCAGGGCGCATAGCGCTTCACGGACCAGTGCCTGGTCGTCGGCGAGGAGCAGCCGGATCGTCATGACAGGGTGGCCGCCGTTCCTTCCAGGGAAACGCGCAGTCGCCAGCCGCGGGGGCTGACCGGGCCCGCTTCCACCGTGCCGCCTGCCATCGCGACCCGCTCCCGCAGCATGGTGAGGCCGTTGCCGGTGGTGGTCCGGCCGGCGGCGCAGCCGACGCCGTCGTCGCGTACTTCGACCTCGGAGCTGCAAAGGGTGACGGTGCAGCGGCTCGCCCGCGCGTGCCGCGCCACGTTGGTGAGGCCTTCCCGTACCGCCCAGCCGAACAGCTCGTGGTGGACCGCGTCGACCATGTCGGTGGCCGTCGGCAGATCCGGCGTGACACCCGAAGCGCGGAGCAGTTCCTTGCCCCGGGCCAGTTCGTTGGCCAGCGTCACCTCGCGGTAGCCCGACACGGCGGCGCGCACGTCGGCCAGCGTCTGGCGGGAGAGCTTTCCCACCTCGGTGATCTCCTGCAGTGCGGCCGATTGCTCCTTCGCGGCGATCCGGCCCGCGAGGTCGGCCTTGACGGCGATGGCGGTGAGCGAATGGCCGAGCAGGTCGTGCAGGTCGCGGGCGATCCGGGTGCGTTCGGCTTCCGAAGCGAGCCTGGCGACCTCGGCGCGCGCCTCGACGAGTGCCTTGTTGGCCCGCACGGTCTCGGAAAAGGCATACACGATCAGCACCGTACAGATGATCATGATCGCTTCGAGCCAGCCCGCCTGGCTGTGCCACGAGCGCACCGCCCACGGGGTGACGACGCTGGCGACCAGGCTGGCCGCCACGAACGGCGTGGCCCGCCTGCCGAAGAAGTACGTCGCGACCGCGACGACCACCGCGCACAGGAAGAACGCCTCGGCCTGTGCGAACGGCAGCGCGGCGAGGAACAGCACCGTCATCCCGCCGAACGACCACCAGAACTGGCGCCAGGCGAGGCGGGTCGCGGCGAGGGTGGCCAGTGCGTAGCAGCAGCAGAACAGGAACACGATCAGGAACCCGGCCGCGGCGCGGGTGCCGTGTGAATGCTGCGAGATCGCGACGGCGGTGACGACCGGATAGATGAGCATTCCCGAGGCGAGAGCGAGACGTCGCCATCCCTGTGCCCATTGATAAGTGTCACTCGCCGACCAGGGCTGACCGGCCCGGCGCTCCCGGGAATCGTGCCGCGGTTCCGTTTCCGCCATTTCTTCTGACATCCTCACCGCCGGTTTCGTCGGCCAGCGCGGCATGGTGACCGCGCTGGCGTTACGCACGGGCTCGGAGCCTACCGTTCCGGGTCGGTTCTCCGGGGCGGAGGAGAACTTTCCGAATCTTCTTCGCGTCCGCGCGGGCGCCTCGGCGGTCGTGGTGATGTGGACCGGTGCGGCGCCGCTTTGCTGGGGGTCTCGGC
>NZ_JBHYIQ010000124.1:0-26876 GCF_042739895.1 Amycolatopsis sp. NPDC059021 | reverse complement strand
CGGGCGCGGGCGGGGCCCCCCCCCCGCCACCCCCGCCCCCACCGCTCTTGTGGGCCGTTACCCCGCCCCTCCGGCGCGCCCCGCGACACGACCCCGGGCAAGTCCACAGAGGACGGACGTGCCGTGAAGGACTCCTTCACGGCACTGAGCGCCGGTAAGGAGGCCTTCACGGCAGGCGGGAAAGCCCGGCTACCGACGACCGTCCGGATCGAAGGCCTGCGCCACGGCGAGGCTGTCCTCGTAGACATGATGCCGGGTGACCAGGCCGTCTTCGACGGTGAGGTGCAGGGCGAACCGTGCGCGGTAGGCGCGTCCGGTGGCACGGGCGGTCTGGCGGATCTCGCCGAGCACCACCGCGTCGTCACCGTCGACGAGGATGCGCTCGACCTCGGTGGCCACGGCGTCCGGCACGTGGTGTTCGGCGAGTTCGCGGTAGTGCGCGGCGGCGTCGGCGCGGGTCGAGCGGTGGCGGATCCACGGGGTCGCGGCCCGGCCGTGTTCGTGCTCCGGCCAGTCCAGTTTCCAATCGCCGTGCTCGGCGTACAGTTCCGCGATGCGCTCGGCGTCCCCTTCGCCGATCCGGCGCAGCAGCTCGTCCACCACGGCGCGTGTGGTCGTGGGCACGGACACGGTCATCCTCGGGTTCCTCCAGTTCGGAAGCTCGCACCGTCCGGCGCGAACAGTGAAGAGCGAAGATCACCATGATCACCGGCACCGGCGACCCCGGCAATTACCTCCGGGGTAAAGCCCGCGACTACGCTCGGCGGGGATCGGAATCCCTTCCCCCGAGGACATTCGTGAAGATCATCGACAAGATCGCGTGGCTCCGCCTCGACGGCGGCAAGATCCTCAGCACGCGCTCGCGCGGCAAGGACGTCTACTACTTCCCCGGCGGCAAGCGGGAGCCCGGTGAGTCCGATCTGGACACTCTCGTCCGGGAGATCGGCGAGGAACTCGCGGTCACCATCGACCGCGCCACCGCGCGCCACGCGGGCACCTTCGAGGCCCAGGCACACGGCCACGACACCGGGATCACGGTCCGGATGACCTGCTACACCGCCGACTACGACGGCGTCCTCGTGCCCAGCAGCGAAATCGAGGAGATCGTCTGGCTCACCTACGCCGACCGCGACCGCGTGTCCCCGGTCGACCAGGTGATCTTCGACCACCTCAGCGCGGCCGGGCTGCTCACGCGGTAGGCGCCCAGTTGCCGTGGAAGCCGTGCGGCACGCGGTCCGGCAGGTGGATCGCGCCGACGGTTTCCAGGGTCGCCGCGTCGAGCAGGGTCAGGTCACTGCGCTGCGTCGCCGCGTCGAACACGAAGCCCATCAGCACACCGTCGTCCTCCGCGGCGCCGGCCGAGGCGGGCACGAACACGAACTCCCCCGGCTGCCGCCCGCGCCCGAAAGACCGCACGGCGGAAGAACCCGCCTCGAAATCGTGCTTGTACAGCGAGTCCGACGGCGTCGCGCCGTCCTCGGCGGCCACCGAGTAGCCGTAGCGGTGGCGACGGCCCACGAGCCGTTCGTCGACGCGCGGGAACTCCTGGCCGCGGTCGTCGAGCCGCTCTTCGAGGACCTTGCCCGCGGTCAGATCCACGGTCCAGCGGTCCAGGGTCGGCGCGCCCTCGCCCGGCCCGTGCGGCTGGCTGTCGAACATCTTCGGATGCCGCACGACGTCCAGGATGATGCTGTCGCCCTCGTCGTAGGCATTCAGCGGGTGGAAGACGTAGCACGGCTCGACCTCGAACCAGCGGACGTCGGCGTTGCCGCCTTCGCGCGGCATGACGCCGATCCTCGCGGGGTATCGCGGGTTCCAGCGGTACGGCAGGTCACCGTTCGAGGCGATCTTCCCGGCGGCGCGTGCCGAGATCGGGTCCGGGATCCGCACGCGCCCGAGCATCGCCGAGACGACCAGCTTCGCCGGGGTACGCAGGATCGGCGGCACCGTCAGGTTGACCGCGGCCTCGGCGTTGAACGTCACCGGCAGGTCGTAGAAGACGACGTGGTTTTCGGTCAGGGAGAAGTCGTGCATCATCGGTGAGCCGGTCACCTCGATGTCGACCGTGCGGCGCGCGTGCCCGTGCACGTCGATCACCGAATACTGCACGCGGTTGCCGTTCCCGAAGAAGTACGAGACGGCGTGGAGTTCGCCGGTCTCCGGATCACGCTTCGGGTGCGCCGTGTACCCGCCGGGCAGGGTGCCGTCGAAATCGCACTGGCCCACGGTGTCCAGCTCGTCGGTCAGCTCATAAGCGGCGACGCCCGCCTCGATCAACGCGAGGGTCTTGCCTGCGTGGCTGATCACGTTGGTGTTGGCGCCGATCGCGCTGAACCCGCACTCCGGCCCTGGTGTCCGCTTGCCGTCCAGCAGTTCGGCGACGTACGGATTGCGGACCCAGCGGTTGCGGTACCACTCCGCCCGCCCGTCCCGCAGCCGGACGCCGTGCACCATGCCGTCGCCCATGAACCAGTGGTAGGTGGCCGGGTCCACCTCCGAGAGCGGGTTCGGCCCGTTGCGCAGGTAGCGGCCGTCCAGGTACTCGGGGATCCGCCCGGTCACCTCGAGCTCGGTGATCGTGTGCTCCTGGCTGACCGGAGCGAAGTTGCCTTCGAGGAACTGGTTGCCCATGACGATCCTTCTTCCCGCACGCCCATAACCCTGTTATGCCTCCAGGTATAACAGGGTTATGGGATACTGGCAATCATGAGCGACAAGCCCCGCGCCGCGGAAACCAAGGCCCGGCTGATCGACGCGGCCATCCGGCTGCTGTCGGACGGCGGCCCCGAAGCGCTCCAGGCCCGCAAGCTCGCCGCCGAGGTGGGCGCGTCGACGATGGCCGTCTACACCCACTTCGGCGGGATGGGCGCGCTGGTCGACGCGGTGGCCAGGGAGGGCTTCCTCCGGCTGTCGGCACAGATGGCGCGGGTCGCCGAGACCGACGACCCGGTGGCGGACCTGTTCGCGCTCGCCCTCGCCTACCGGCGCGCCGCCGTCGAGAATCCCCAGTTGTTCGCCGTCACCTTCGGCCAGTCCGCCCCCAGCGGCCAACGGGCCACCCTCACCGATCTGACCAGCGAAGAGGGCAGGTCGGCGCCGCATGAGGGCATCGAGGCCTTCGGTTATCTCCTGCGTGGTGCCGAACGCGCCATCGAAGCGGGCCGGTTCAAGGCAACCGATCCGCTCACCGCCGCGTTTCAGTTGTGGAGCGCACTACACGGTTTCGTCACTTTGGAGACATCGGGTCACTTCGGCACCACGGAACACGGAGTTGACCACGTTCTGTCACCGCTCAGCATCACGCTGGCAGTGGGTCTCGGGGACAGCCCCGAAGCGGCGAAGGCCTCGAGTGAGGCGGCTATCACCGGATGGCGGGAAGCCGGTGGAAACGTCGGCGGGCCGTGCGACGATGTCCAGGTCACGGGGCAATCGGAGGGACAGGGCTAGGTGAACGGACACGACGGTGCCGGGCAGGGCACCGCCGGCGACGGCGAGCAGACGACGGCTCGCCGGGTTCGTGGTGCCCGCACCTGGCTCAGCCGCCGCTCGGTACTGATCGCGGGCGCTTCGGGACTCGCTGTAACCGGCCTCGCGGCGGGCACGGCCACCGGTCAGATGCCGTTCGGCAACGCGCTGCAGCGTGCGATCGGCGTCGCGTCGTCCAACCCCGCGACCCAGCTCGGCGCCCCCCGGGTGGAGCGGGTCTACTCCCACGCCCGCGGCCGAGAGGTCGACCTGGTGCTCATGCTGCCGACCAAGGTGCACCAGCCCGGCCTGCCCATGTCGCTGCTGTTGCACGGCCTGCACGGCACCGCCCGCAGCGCGGCGCCGACGGGGCTGCTCAAGCAGCTCAGCAGCGACGTCGCGCGCAAGGCTGTACCCGCGTACGGCTTCGTCGCCGTCGACGGCGGCGACAACTACTGGCACGAGGTACACCGCGGCGACGACCCGATGGCGATGCTGCTCGAAGAGGTGCCGCAGTGGCTGAAGGCCCGTGGCCTCGCCGGTCGTGACGGGCTGCCGTTCGCGTGCACCGGCCTGTCGATGGGCGGGTTCGGCGCGCTGCTCTACACGCGGCGCCGGGTCGAACGCCGCCAGCCGCCCGGCGCGGTCGCGGCGCTGGCGCCCGCTCTGATGACGTCGTGGGCCGAGATGAACAAGCGGCACGCGTTCCGGGACGCGGCCGACTGGGGTTCGATGGATCCGCTTCGCTTCATCGACCGGATCAAGAGCGTGCCCGCCGGGATCTGGTGCGGCACCGAGGATTCCTTCATCCCCGGCGTCCGCCGGTACATCGCCGAGTCCCAGCCGATGGTCGCCTACACCGCGCGGGGCAAGCACGGCGACTCGTTCAACCGCACGGTGGTGCCGAGCGTGGTGGGCTTCCTCGGGAAGCACGTGCCGCGGACGGCGTGACGCGCGGCGGTCAGCGGGTCAGGAGACCCAGCGCGCGATCACGGACATCAGCCAGAACCCGACGGCCGTGGTCACCACGAAGAACAGCGACCAGGTGAGCAGCGGACCCCGGCTGTCCCGCACGTCCCGGATGCGCCACAGCGTGTAGCCCGAAATCGCGAACAGCGGCAGCGGGAGCAGTGGCAGCGGCGACAGCCGGGTGACGACGGCGACCAGGCAGGTGCCGGTGAACACGACGAGCATGCCCAGCAGCGCCTTGTGCAGCCACGGGAACCGCCGGTACATCGAGAAGACCACGCGCTCGCTGAGCTCGCGGATGCCGCCCACCTCACCGTCGGATTCGACGGGTCTGGCGGGTTCGGCGGCCTGGTTCTCCCCGCCGGGTGCGGTCAGCGGCACTGTCGTCATCCTGAAATTCTCTCAGAGCCCCGGAACGGGGCGGCCGGCACTAGGCCGACTTCTCCCCGCGCTCACTGCGAGCCCGCCGCGACGGCTGCCGCGCGACGATCGTCGGGTTCACGTTCTCGCGCACGGTCTGCTCGGTGATCACGACCTTCGCCACGTCGTCGCGGCTCGGGATGTCGTACATGACCGGCTGCAGCACCTCTTCCATGATGGCGCGCAGACCACGGGCACCGGTACCGCGCAGGACCGCCTGGTCGGCGATCGCCTCGAGCGCGGTCTTGGTGAACTCGAGCTCGACGTTGTCCATCTCGAAGAGCTTCTTGTACTGCTTGACCAGCGCGTTGCGCGGCTGCGTCAGGATCGAGACCAGGGAGTCCTTGTCCAGGTGGTTGACCGTGGCGACCACCGGCAACCGGCCGATGAACTCCGGGATCAGCCCGAACTTGATCAGGTCCTCCGGCATGGTCTCGGAGAAGATGTCGCTCTCCTCGATCTCGGCCTTGGTGCGGATCTCCGCGCCGAAGCCGAGGCCGCGCTTGCCGACCCGCTCGTTGATGATCTTCTCCAGCCCGGCGAACGCGCCGGCCACGATGAACAGCACGTTCGTCGTGTCGATCTGGATGAACTCCTGGTGCGGGTGCTTGCGGCCGCCCTGCGGCGGCACCGAGGCGGTGGTGCCCTCGAGGATCTTCAGCAGCGCCTGCTGCACGCCCTCGCCGGACACGTCGCGGGTGATCGACGGGTTCTCCGACTTGCGGGCGATCTTGTCGACCTCGTCGATGTAGATGATGCCGGTCTCGGCGCGCTTGACGTCGTAGTCGGCGGCCTGGATCAGCTTGAGGAGGATGTTCTCGACATCCTCGCCGACGTACCCGGCTTCGGTGAGCGCGGTGGCGTCCGCGATGGCGAACGGCACGTTCAGCAGCTTGGCCAGCGTCTGCGCGAGGTAGGTCTTGCCACAGCCGGTGGGGCCGAGCATCAGGATGTTCGACTTCGCCAGCTCGACGGACTCCTCCTTGGAGTCCTTCGGCCCGGCCTTGTCGTCGGCCTGGATGCGCTTGTAGTGGTTGTACACCGCCACCGCGAGGGTCCGCTTGGCGTCGTCCTGGCCGATGATGTACTGCTCGAGGAACTCGTGGATGTCCGCGGGCTTGGGCAGTTCGTCGAGTTTGACGTCACCCGCCTCGGCCAGCTCCTCCTCGATGATCTCGTTGCAGAGGTCGATGCACTCATCGCAGATGTAGACGCCGGGCCCGGCAATGAGCTTCTTCACCTGCTTCTGGCTCTTCCCGCAAAAAGAGCATTTCAGCAGGTCTCCGCCGTCACCGATCCGTGCCATGGCCGTTGACCTCGTCCCCTCCGGCGCGGGGGCCCGCGCCTGACTGTGTTGCCGCCCACCCGATCACCCACGATCAGGTGGAGCCTCACGCATTGCCACTGACGGTACCCGTCCGATGCCGCGAGCGGGAACACCCGCGGCCCCATCCGAGCAAGCCAGAGAACGACACTAAACCAGGAAGCCGGTGCATGTCGTCTTCTCGACACGCACCGGCCCGGCGGATCTAGTTGGCCGACCCCTTACGGTACGGCAGCACCTCGTCGATGATGCCGTACGCCAGCGCCTCTTCGGCGGTGAGGATCTTGTCCCGCTCGATGTCGGACTTGATCTGCTCGACGTCCTTGCCCGTGTGCTTCGCCAGGATAACCTCCATCTGGCGCCGCACCCGCTGGATCTCGTTGGCCTGGATCTCCAGGTCGGAAACCTGGCCGTAGGTGCCCTCGGTGGCGGGCTGGTGGATCAGCACGCGGGCGTTGGGCAGCGCGAGGCGCTTGCCCTTGGTGCCCGCGGCCAGCAGCACCGCGGCGGCCGAGGCGGCCTGGCCGAGGCAGACGGTCTGGATGTCCGGGCGGACGAACTGCATGGTGTCGTAGATCGCCATCAGCGAGGTGAACGAGCCACCCGGCGAGTTGATGTACATGCTGATGTCGCGGTCCGGGTCCTCGTGCTCGAGGTGCAGCAGCTGGGCCATCACGTCGTTGGCCGACGCGTCGTCCACCTGCACGCCGAGGAAGATCGTCCGCTCCTCGTACAGCTTGTTGTACGGGTTGGACTCCTTGACGCCGTAGCTCGTGCGCTCCACATAGGACGGGAGGATGTACCGCGACTGGGGGACGTTGCCGGCCGGGAAGTCACCCGGGAGCCGGAAGTTGCTCATGAGAGGTCTCCTGTGTGCCTTCGCGCTCAGTTGGTCGAGTTCGGGCGGTTGCCCGCGGTCAGCACGTGATCGACGAAGCCGTAGTCCTTCGCCTCCTGTGCGGTGAACCAGCGGTCACGGTCGCCGTCCTTGATGATCTGCTCGACGGTCTGCCCGGTCTGCTCGGCCGTGATCTTGGCCAGCTCCTGCTTCCACTTGTTGAACACCTCGGCCTGGATGGCGATGTCGGAGGCGGTACCGCCGACACCGGCCGAGGGCTGGTGCATGAGGATGCGGGCGTGCGGCAGCGCGTACCGCTTGCCCGGAGTCCCCGAGGAGAGCAGGAACTGCCCCATGGAAGCCGCCATGCCCATCGCGTAGGTCGCGACGTCCGGGCGGATCAGCTGCATGGTGTCGTAGATGGCGAACCCGGCGGTCACCGAGCCACCCGGCGAGTTGATGTAGAAGGTGATGTCGGACTCGGAGTCGTCCGCGTCGAGCAGCAACAGCTGCGCGGTGATCCGGTTGGCGACCTCGTCGTTCACCTCGGAACCGAGGACCACGATGCGCTCGGAGAGCAACCGCTCGAACACCGAGTCGGTCAGGGTGAGCCCCGCGGTGCCGGTCCGGGCCTCGGGCTTGTGCTGCGTCACGTCTGCCTGCCTTTTCGCCGCCGACGGCCCCTGTCTGCCAGCGGGCCGCCTCGTTTCCAGATGCTCAAGATCTTGCAATCGACCCTAACGAACTCGGGCGGTGCAGAATGCCTGACACCGCCCGAGTTCGCTCAGAGCTTCATGAGGAGGTCACTCCGCCGGAGTCTTCGCCGTCTCCTCGGTGACCTGCGTCTCCTCGGTTGCCCCGGCGGCCGCGTCCGCCTCGGGGGTCTCGTCGCCGAACAGCTCGGCGAGGTCGACCTCGGCGCCGGAGGCGTCGGTCACGGTGGCCTTGCGGACGACCGAGGCGAGCGCCTTGCCGCGGCGGACGTCGGCGAAGATCGCGCTCAGCTGACCGGACTGCTGGGCCCGCTGGACGTACTCGTCGGGGCTGATGCCGAAGCGCTGGGCCTGGTAGATGATCCGCTCGGTGAGCTCGCCGTCGTTGACCGAGGTCTTCTCCTCGTCGGCGATGGTGTCGAGCAGCAGCTGCGTGCGGACGGCCTTCTCGGACTCGGTGCGGACCTCGTCGTTGAACTCGTCCAGCGTGCGGCCCTCGGCCTCCAGCGCCTTGGCGAACTGCGCCTCGTCGTGGTCGAACGGGTGGACCGCGTCGTGCTTGCGGTTCTCGATCTCGGCCTCGAGGACCTTCTCCGGGATCGGCACCTCGGTGCGCTCGAGCAGCTCGTCGAGCACCTTGTCACGGGCCTGGACGCCCTGCTGCATCTTCTTGACGCGGCCCAGCCGCTCGCGCAGGTCGGCCTTCAGCTCCTCCAGCGTGTCGAACTCGCTGGCGAGCTGGGCGAACTCGTCGTCGGCCTCGGGCAGCTCGCGCTGCTTGACGGTCTGGACGGTCACCGTGACCTCGGCGTCCTTGCCGGCGTGCTCACCGGCGACGAGCTGGGTGGTGAACGACTTGGTCTCGCCGGCGTTGGCGCCGATGATCGCGTCGTCGATGCCGTCGACCAGCTGGCCGGAGCCGATCTCGTAGGACAGCCCCGTGGTGGAGGCCTCCTCGACGGCCTGGCCGTCCACCGTGGCGGACAGGTCGATCGAGACGAAGTCGCCGGTCTCGGCCGGACGCTCGACGCCGGTCAGCGTGCCGAAGCGGGCGCGCAGCTCGTCGAGCTGCTCGTCGACCTCGGCGTCGGTCAGCTCGACGTCGTCGACGCTGATCGTGAGGCCTTCGAGGTCGGGCAGGGTGATCTCCGGGCGGACGTCGACCTCCGCGGTGAACTCCAGGACCTCGCGGTCCTCGAGCTTGGTCACCTCGAACTCGGGCTGGCCCAGCGTGCGGACCTCGCCGGCGCGGACGGCCTCGATGTACTTGGCCGGGATGGCCTCGTTGACGACCTCGTCGAGCACCGGGGCGCGCCCGATCCGGCTTTCCAGGACGCGAGCGGGTGCCTTGCCGGGCCGGAAACCGGGGATACGCACCTGCTGGGCGATCTTGCGGTACGCGGCGTCGAAGTTCGGCTTGAGCTCGTCGAACGGCACCTCGACATTGATCTTGACTCGCGTCGGGCTGAGCTGCTCGACGGTGCTCTTCAAGGTCTTCTCCTCGAGCGGTAAACGATGTGAGTGGTCAATCCATGCGAATTGCCCCGGTCACCTGCAACGGACCGGGACAACCGAGTCTAGGCCAGCCGCCTGCCGCCACCCGGTCCGGGGGCGCCGGATGGTCCGCGGGGCGTGTCCCGTCGCGCGAGCGGGGGCCGCGGGGCCTAAGGTCGGCCTCCCGGACCGCGTTCCTGGACACTCCGTGCCGCTGCCTTTACGCTGTGTCAATAGCCCCTCCGAGGAGGTCGGATGGCTGTGCCGGATCCGTTGCGGTACCCGATGCGCCGTCGGCCGGACGGGGAGTTCGAGCGGGTCCCGTGGCGGGTGGCGCTCGCCGACATCGGCGGGCGGCTGCGGCGGCTGGTGCGCGCCCACGGCGGCGGCGCGGTGGGCTGGTACTTCGGCGATCCGCTCGCCTTCTCCCGCACGGAACCGGCGGAACCGCTGTGGCAGCAGGACTTTCTGCGCGCCCTCGACACCGGGCACGTCTACTCGGCCGGGGCACAGGACATCACCAACCGGTTCGTCGCGAGTCATCTCCTCTACGGGCCGACGCACCGGGTGCCGGTCCCCGACCTCGCCCGCACGGACCTCGTCCTCGCGCTCGGCGCGGGCCCGTCCGACGCTCCGGAAGCGCCGCGGATCCGGAACCAGCTGCGGGCGGTGACCGGCTGCGGCGGACGGGTCGTGGTGCTGGACCCGGTGCGATCGGAGACGGCGCGGGCGTTCGAACACGTCCCGCTGCTGCCCGACGGCGACCCGTGGCTGCTCCTGGCGCTGCTGAACGTGATCTTCGCCGAAGGCCGGGAGCACGTCCGGACACTGCAGCGGACCACCGGCGTCGAAACGCTGCGCCGGATCGTGGCCCCGCACACCCCGGAGGCCACCGAATGGCACACCGGCGTCCCCGCCGACCGCGTGCGCGGGCTCGCGCGGGAGATCGCCCGTGCCGAACGCGCGGTCGTCTACGGCAGGGCCGGGACGTGTGCCGGGCCGTTCGGCCCGCTCGTCGCCTTCCTGCTCGACGCCGTCACGATCGTCACCGGCCACCTCGACGCCGAGGGCGGCCTGGTGGCCGGCCGCGAGGCGTTCCCGCTGGAGACGATCGCCGAACGCGCCGGGCTGCTCGGCACCCCGGCCGGCGGCACGCTCGGCGTGCTGGGCACGCTCCCCGCCGCCATGCTCGCGGTGAAGTCGGCCTCGCCCGGCCCGGACCGGCTGCGGGCGTTGTTCGGCTCCGGCGGCAATCCCGCGCTGGCGGCGCCCGACGCCGCCGAGACCGAGTCCGCGATGAAGGGGCTCGAGCTGTTCGTGTCGATGGGCCGGTATCTCGACGACACCAGCAGGCTCGCCCACTACCTGCTGCCGACCACTCCTTGCCCGGACGCGGACGGCGAGGCACGCACGGAACAGCGGATCATCGAGGATCTCGCGCTGCGGGCCGGGATCGTGCCGATGCTGCCCGCCGTGCTGCACCGGATCGGCCGTCCGCTCGCGGATTTCCGGCGCCGCCGCGGCACTTCCGTCGTGACGCGGGCCGAACCGGCCGACGGCGGCTACCTGTTCGGCGACCCGCCCGGCCCGCGGATCCCGGTGCCCGCGCGGCGGGTCCGGCTGGCACCACCGGCGATCGTGGCCGAGGTCACCCGCCTCTCCGAACGCTCCGACACCGTGCCCGCCGTGCCGCTCAAGGAGATCGCGGTCCACGCCGAAAACGCCTGGCTGTACGACGAAACCCTGATGCGGCGCGCGCGGCGGCTGGCCCCGCGTGCCGCGTCGACGTGACCGGCCCGAGATCGGCCACACAGCCACTTCACAGGCAGTACACATCGGACGCACACCGCGCCCGCGCACGCTCGAACCATGGCAGCACCGGCGAGGACGGAGACGCGCCGGGGCCACCGGCTCGCCCGGCTTCCGCTGCGCACGAAACTCATCGCGTCGATGCTGCTCCTGCTCACCGTGGTCTGCCTGATCATCGGCGTCGTCAGCGAATTCGCACTGGGTGCCTTCCTCACCCGGCAAACCGACGACCAGCTCTACGCCGCCGCGAGCCGCGCCCGGGAGTTCGCCGCACGCGTGCCGCCCGGCGGCCCGCCGAGCGGACGCAGCCCGCTCAACGCGCCCGGACAGGCGGCGGGCACGGTGACCGCCCAGGTCTCCGACGGTGAAGTCGTCGACGCGGCAACGCTTTCTTCGCACGGGCTGCGGGAGGAACTCACCAGCGATCAGGAGGACGTGCTGCTGGACGTCCCGGTCGACGGCAAGCCGTACACCCGGTCGCTGGGTGATCTCGGGGACTACCGGCTGGCGGCGTTCGGCGTCCCCCGTGGCGTCGTCGTTACGGGTATCCCGTTGAAGCCGATGCACGACACGCTGCTGACCGTCGGCCTGATCCTGTTCGGCGTCGCCGCGGCCGGGCTCGTCGGCGCGGGATTCCTCGGCGCGTTCGCCGTCCGCCGCACGCTGCGCCCGCTCGACCGCGTCGCGGCGACGGCGAGCCGGGTTTCCGAACTCCGGCTCGATCGCGGGCACGTGGCCCTCGAAATCCGGGTCCCGCCGACGGACACCGACCCGCGGACCGAGGTCGGCCAGGTCGGCGCGGCGCTGAACCTCATGCTGGGCAACGTCTCGCAGGCGCTGGAAGCCCGCCACGCCAACGAAACCCGCGCACGCCGGTTCGTCGCGGACGCCAGCCACGAACTCCGGACTCCCCTGGCCGCGATCCGCGGTTACGCCGAACTCGCCGAACGGGGAAGCGCGCTCGTGCCGCCGGACGTCGCCCATTCGATGACCCGGATCCGGTCCGAAGCCGACCGGATGACCACGCTCGTCGAGGATCTGCTGTTGCTCGCCCGGCTCGACGCGGGCCGCCCGCTCGACATCGGCGAGGTCGATCTCACCCGGCTGGTGGCCGACGCCGTCGGCGACGCGCACGTCGCCGGGCCGTCGCATCACTGGCAGCTGCGGCTGCCCTCGCATCCGGTGCTCGTCCGCGGTGATCTCCAGCGGCTGCACCAGGTGCTGGCGAACCTGCTCGCCAACGCGCGCACGCACACCCCGCCGGGCACGACCGTGGTCACCGCGCTGGCGCTTTCGCCGGCGGGGAGCGCTGTCCTGACCGTCACCGACGACGGCCCCGGCATCGCGCCGGAGCTGCTGCCGAGCGTGTTCGAACGGTTCGCGCGCGGGGATTCCTCGCGGTCGCGGGCCGCGGGCAGCACCGGGCTCGGGATGGCGATCGCGGCCGCCGTCGTCGCCGCGCACCGCGGGACCATCGAAGTCCACAGTGGACCGGGACACACCGAGTTCGCGGTGCGGCTGCCGGTGGCACCGCCCGGTGTCAGCGGATACGACCCGACCGCTCGAGGTACGCCTGGCCGCGTGGGGAAAGGCGATAGCCGACCTCGAGGCTGAGCGTGAGGCCGAGGTCCTTGAGCTTGCGGACGTTCCGCTTGAACACCAGCAGATCGTCCCAGCCGAGTTCCGCGGCCAGCTCGGCGGCGCGACGTCCCGGGTGCGCGGCGATAGCGGCGAGCGTCTCCGCGGTCCACGCGCCATGCGGGTTCGCGGCGTCGAACCGCGTCAGCCGCGCTTCGATGTCGGTGACGTCTTTCTCGGTCAGCTCGGCACTTTCGGCCAATCGCGTGCGCGGATCGGGCTCGTCGACGCGGTGGAAGCGGACGCGGTAGAGCGGTGTCTCTTCGCTGCCACGGAGATCGGCGATCAGGGCGGCGCGATCCTCGTACCCGGCCTGTGCGGCGTCGGCGTCGGTGAGGTCGTCCTCGGTGACGTGTTCGACGGCGTCGACCTCGATCATGCCCGTGCCGGTGCGGTAGCGGTGGCCCGCGATCGCCTTGTTGCGTGCCCAGCGACGCACCATCAGCGTCACCGTGCCCGCCTCGATCCCGGCCCGCAGCCGCTGCTCGAACAACATGGCCCCGATCCTACGACCCTCCCGCGCGCCGTGAAGGCCTCCTTCACAGCGCTCAGCGCTGGGAAGGGGGCCTTCACGGACCGGGTACGCGAGTGTCCTTTGTGGAGGAAGGGGCGGGGCGGGACACATTCGGGTGAAACCGGGCGAATGTGGGCTGCGCGACATCGGGAAGATCGTCAGGAATGCCTCATGAGCGCCTCAGCCTTAGCACAGGAAAGAAGCGGATCCTGATCTCGAGGGGGTTCGCTCGGGCGAGGAGGACGCCATGATCGGGGTACGTCGGGGGCAGCACTGGCACACCGCCAGCGCGCGGGGTCCGCGCGCGAACAATGCCGACGCCGTCGGCGCGTACGCCGTGAAGGGCGGCCCTGGGCTCGCCTTCGCGCTCGCGGACGGCGTCGGGGATTCGCCGGCCGCGGCCCGCGCGGCACGCACCGCGGCGGCGACGGCGGCCCGCGCGAACATCGCGGACGGCCCGGTCGCGGCGATCCTGGCCGCCCAGCGCGCGGTGCACGCGCTCGGCGGGGACGGTGACGCGGTGCTCGTCGTCGCGATGCCGGCGGCCACCGGCTACCGCATCGCCTGGGTCGGCGACGTGCGGGCGTACGCCTGGGACGGCGTCCTGCTCAGCCAGCTCACCACCGACCACACGCTCGCCCAGTACTTCCGCGCCCGGCACCAGCCGACCACCCCGCGCATGGAGCACATGGTCACCACCAGCGTCCGCACCACGCACCCGCACGAGATCGGCACCGCCGAGCTCACCGGGTCCGGCGGTCTGCTGCTCAGCAGCGACGGCGTGCACAAGACAGTGCCGCTGGCCACGATGCAGCACATCCTGGCCGACCCGGCGGGCAGCGCGCAGGGCCTCGTCGACAGGGCGATGGCGCTGGGCGGCACCGACAACGCGACAGCGCTCTTCGTCGAACCGCTCGCCGACGCCGTCACCGGCCGCATCGAAACCGGTGACGCGGTCACCGCCCGATTTCCCCTCGCAGCGTGAACCCAGCCCGTGACCGGGCTTGATCATTTGACCGAACGCTCGCGTTTGAGCTGCCGGTACTCCCTGAGCACCAGCACGATGATCACCACGTCGAGCGCGGCGAAGAACGGCAGCGCGATCGAATGCGTGTGGATCGCGCGGATGATCTCGTAGACGACGAACGCGGCCAGCACCAGCGCGGCCACCGGGTAGGCCCGGACGATCTTGCGGGCCAGCGCCCACACCAGGCCGAGCTTGATCAGGCCGTGCGCGAAGAGGTACGCGACCGCGAACGTCTTCGTGCCGCCGTTCACGAAGTCCTCGGCGGCCTGCTGGAAGTGCTGGGACAGCGTGCCGCCGGGATCGCCGAGCAGGTCGCGGGCGAGCACGGCGTGGGTGAACCCGGTGACGACGGAACCGGGGACGAACGCCAGGATGACCGCGCCCACGACCTGGAGCAGGCCGTCCAGGCCCTTCAGCGCGATCGCGATCCGGAAGAGCTTCTCGGTGGTGCTCGTCGACGTCCCATCGGCCATAAGGGCCAGCTTGCCCCAAACGACCGGTGGCTGCATCAGGAGGAATCAGGAGCACGAGGTGCGCTCCCGGCACTTCGGGCACTTCGCGTGGCGCGCGGTGCGGCCGGTGGGATCGGTGCCGTAGAACGGAAAGCAGGCCGCGCCGCACACCGAGAGGTAGATCGGGCCGCAGCGCAGCGGGCGACGGCCGACCTGGTGCGCCAAGGTCATGGCCCGGCGCCGCGCCCCGGCCTCGGGCAACCAGCCGTGCGACGGCAGCGTCGCCAGGACAGCGGCGTTCAGTTCGTCCGAACGGGCGAGGACGTCCGTACCGAGTTCGGTCAGCCGCTCCCCGAGGTCGCGAAGCACGTCCGGGCGCCCCAACTCGTTCTCGGCACTCTCGACGAGCCACGCGATGTCAGCGGCGAGAGAGCCGTGAAGGTCGCGAAGGCGGTCGAGAAGGCGTACGTCGCTCTCAATCACTGAAGAATGTTTCACTGGCTTCACTGTCGACTCAGCCACGCCGCCTCGCACGATGTACACGTCGGGTCGAACCAATTCCCTCCGAGCGCGAGAACGTCCTCGCGCTTTACGACGACTTCGACGCCGCAGAGCGTCGTGAAAGATTCTCGCGGACGAGGCGCGAAAGGCCCATCGAGAGCGTGTCGCTTACCTTCGGCCTGTTGCCATCTCAACACCGTCTACTCCCCACTTCAGCCGACGATGACTTATGCAATCAGTTACGCGCGGCTAACTCCAAGCCAACAATGGTGTGATCCGCGGTGGCGCTACTATCGCGCCTCATGAAACCGACCTCGTCCACTCCGTGCGCCAAGGCTCTCGCCGCCGCGCTGCGCGGAGAACGCGAAGCACGCGGCGTCAGCCTCCGCGCGACGGCCCACGCGATCGACGTAGATCCCGGCATGCTTTCCTTCTGGGAGCGCGCACTTCGCACGCCGAGCGTGGCCGACGTGGGCATGCTGCTCGGCTTCCTCCAGGTCCGCCGCGAGAAGCGAGAACGCATCCTGCTGCTCCTCCAGCACGTCTACGACACCGATTGGCTGGCACCGGGAGTAGCCGAACTCCCCGAAGAATTGACCGGCCTCCTCGAAGCAGAGAAAACCGCCACGACCGTCACGAACTGGGAGAACGATATTATTCCTGGCCTACTGCAGACCGCAGACTATGCGCGCGCACTCCTGAACGAATCATTCATGTCACTGGACGAAGCTGATGCCGTATTGATCACCCGCCTGAATCGCCAGAAAATTCTCACCCAAAACGACCCCATCCAACTCGATGCGATCATCAGTGAACGCACGATTCGCGACCCTGTCGGCAGCACTGGAGTTATGTCCGATCAGATAGATCACTTGCTGGAAGTATCCACTCTTCCCAACGTCACGCTGCGGATCCTCCCCACCGGAATCGGCTATCATCCGGGGCGGATGGGGCCATTCATGATCTACAGATACGACGCCTCACAGCCTGTCGTGTTCCTTGAACACTACCGTGGCAGCGGCTTTCTCTCCAATGAAAAGGATGTCGCAGACTACCTTGACCTAGCTGAGATCCTGGACAGGAAAGCACTGAGCGAAGACGCCTCCCGGGAACTCCTCGCGGAGGTCTTGAGATAGCTGGAGGCACATATGCGAGCCACCTGGATCACGTCGTCCTACAGCGGAAGTCATGGGGATTGCGTCGAGGTGGCGCTCGGCACGTGGGTCAAATCGTCCCACAGCGGCAACCAGGGCAACTGCGTCGAGGTGGCGCTCGATACTTGGGCCAAGTCCTCCTACAGCGGCGGGGAAGGCAACTGTGTGGAGGTCGCAATGGAGGCGGCGGTGGGCATCCGCGACACCAAGGACCGTCCGGGCGGCCAGCTGACCGTCTCCCATCAGGCCTGGTCAGCCGCCCTCGCCAGCCTCCGGCGTGGCTGATCCGGCGATCCGGCTGCGCCCGGTCGTCGTGGCGGATCTGGAGATGTTCCGCCGCTTCGCCACGGAACCAGGACTGATCGGTCTCGACTGGTCCGGTTTCCGCGATGCCCAGGCTCCCTCACGACGTTTCGCGGAGGACGGCTACCTCGGCACCGACGACAGCCGTCTCATCGTCGAGGTCGACGACAACGATGAGCAGCACACGGCCGGATTCGTGAGCTGGAGCGCGGGCAGCTACACCCGCGACGCGAAGTACTGGGAGATCGGCATCGCCCTGCTCCCGGACTGGCGCGGCAAGGGCATCGGCTGGCGCGCCCAGGCCATGTTGTGCGACTACCTGTTCGCGCACACACCCGTCCAGCGCATCCAGGCCGCCACCCACCCGGAGAACCTCGCCGAGCAAAAATCCCTCGAAAAGGCCGGTTTCCACCTCGAAGGCGTCGTCCGCGCCTGCGAGTTCCGCGCGGGCCGCTGGCGCGACGGTCACCTCTACAGCCGCCTCCGCACCGACCCCGCCCCTCCCACCCCCTGAGATCTCCCCCCAATCACGCGAGTTCCGCCCCCCATCACGCGAACCGACCCTCCAGACACGCGAGCCGTCCATCCAAGTACGCGAGCCGTCCCGTCAGGTACGCGAGTCGACCCTCCAGGTACGCGAGTTTCGGCGCTGCGCCAAGGGAGTGTACGGTCCCCCGGCTACCTGACTAGAGTCGCAGAATGGACCTCGAGAAGCTGAGACAGCGGTTCGCGGCACTGACCTGCGCCCATCTCACGGACGCGTGCGTCCGCGCTCATGTCCCGGTGCGGTGCGCCCCTTCGTCCGTCCAGGCCGCGGTGGCGGGCGCCCGGCTGATCGGCCGGGCCGCGCCCGCCCGGCACGTCGGCAGTGTGGACGTCTTCCTCGAGGCGTTCACGAACGCGGAGCCCGGCGGCGTACTGGTGGTCGACAACGGCGGCCGGACGGACGAAAGCTGCGTCGGCGACCTGGTCGTCCTCGAGGCGCAGGCGGCCGGGCTGAGCGGCGTCGTGATCTGGGGCCTGCACCGCGACAGCGCGGACATCCGGGTGATCGGGCTGCCGGTGTTCAGCATGGGCTCGATCCCGACCGGTCCGCTGAACCTGCAGGACCGTCCGGCCAACGCGCTGGAATCCGCCGTCGTCGGCGAATGGACCGTGACCCGCGACGATCTCGTGCTCGGCGACGACGACGGCGTTCTCTTCGTCCCGGCCGACCGCGCCGACGAACTGTTCACGCTCGCGGAGACGATCCGCGACACCGAACACCGTCAGGCCGAACGGATCCGCTCCGGCGACACGCTGCGCAAGCAGCTCCACTTCGACGCTTTCCTCACCACGCGCCGGAAAAACCCCGCCCGCACCTTCCGCGAACACCTGCGTTCCATCGGCGGCGCCATCGAGGAGTAAAGCCTCTGAAGGCCACCATGAGGGCACTAGAGTCCCTCATGGTGGCCTTCAGAGCACGTCAGCGCGCGTCCAGCAGGGCCGGGGGCGCGGCCTGGGCGGACGTGCCCCACGAGGTGGGCTTGTCGCTCAGGGTGAAGCGGATCTTCCCGGCGTCGAGCAGATCCTCGTGACTCAGCCAGCTCTTGGTGAGCGAGCGATTACGAACGTCCACAGAGGACACGTACTGCAGCTTCGACGCACTCGCGCCCGGCGCGTCGATCTTCAGCTTCCTGCCGCCGTCCGGCCGGATCTCGACCTTCTCGAACATCGGCGCGCTCAGCAGGTACGTCCCCGAGCCGGGCTGCGCCTCGAACACGCCCGCCATCGCGAACACGAGCCACGACGAGATCGTGCCGAGGTCGTCGTTGCCGGGCATGCCGTACGGCGTGTCGGTGAACAGTGTCCGCGCCGCGCGCATCACGGCCGACGTCTTCCACGGCGCGCCCGTCCACGCGTACATCCACGGCGCGTGCAGGTCCGGTTCGTTGTTGGGGTTGAACGCGAAGTTGTTGTGGTAGTCGTACGCGCCGTGAACCCACGAATCCTTGGCGGCCTTCGCCGGGTTCTGGAGGAGCAGCGGCATGTCGAAGAACGTGTCGAGCCGCTTCTCCGCCTGCGCCGCGCCGCCCATCAGGCCGAACAGCTTCGCGGTGTCCTGCTGGGCCAGCCACTGGTACTGCCACGGCGTGCCCTCGTGGAAGCCGGTCGACTTGGCCGGATCGGGATCGCCGACGCCGGTGCCGTCCGCCGCCTTGGTGCGCGGGAAACCGTTGTAGCCCTTGGACTGCACGCCGGTGTCCCACAGTTTCGTGAAGTTGTCACAGCGCGCGGCGAGCGTCTTCGCCTTGTCCTTCTCACCGAGTCCGGTGGCCATTGTGGACAGTGCGCAGTCGGCCAGCGCGTACTCCAAAGTGGCCGAACCCGCCTGACGCGTGTCGCCGAACTTGTAGCCGGGGACGTCCTGGTAGCCGATCCAGCCGTTCTTGACGTACGTCGGGTTGCCGTCACGGCCACGGAAAACCGACTGGTCCTTCGGAACCTCGTTGACGTTCTTCCACAGCGCTTCGAACAGCTGCCGCGCGGTCTTGTCGTCGAACAGGCCACGGCGGTAGTTGTCGACCACCCACGGCGTCACCGGGTCACCGCTCATCACGTTCGTCTCGCCCTGACCGAGCGCCCAGCGCGGCACCCAGCCACCGTCTTGGTAGATCTTGAGCACGGACTTCGTCATGTCCGCGGCCTTGTCCGGATGCAGCAGCGCGACGAGCTGGTTCTGCGAGCGGTAGGTGTCCCAGAGCGAGAACATCTGGTAGTACGGCGAATCGTTCTTGTGGATCTTGTCGTCGAAGCCGCGGTACTTGTTGTCCACATCGGACCCGAGTGACGGGTGCAGCAGCGAGCGGTAGAGCGCGCTGTAGTACGTCCGCTGGTCGGCGGTGGTGCCGCCCGCGACACGCATGCGGTTGAGTTCCTCGCGCCAGGTCTTGTTCGCGGCCTTGTGGGCCTTGTCGAACGACTTCGGCTGCTCGGCGACGCGGTTGCCACGCGCACCGTCGATCGAGGTGTACGAGATCCCGACCGAAGCACCGACCTGCTTGCCCGCCTTCGGGTCGAAGCTCAGCCACGCGCCGGTGCGTCCGGCGCCGAACTTGGCGTCGCGCTGGCTTGGCGTCAGCTTGCCGTCGACCCAGGTGCCGAACGAGGCGAACTTCCGGTCGAACTTGGCGCTGAAGAAGATCTTGTAGCGCTCCTTCTGGGTCTCCCAGCAGAAGTTGCCGCCCTGGAGCCAGCCTTCGACGGTGTCGTCACCGACGACGTGCACCTCGCCCGCGTAGCTGTAGCCGTTGCTCTCGGTGGCCTCGATGAGAACGTTGTCAGCGGCGGCGCCGGCGGGGAAGGTGTAGCGGTGCTGGCCGGTGCGTTCGGTGGTGGTCAGCTCGGCGTTGATGCCGTTGTCCAGTTTCACACCGTAATAGCCCGGTTCCCGTGATTCGTTGGCATGGTTGAACTTCGCGCCGTACTGCGCGGGGTCGGACGAGGTGACCGCGCCGGTCGTCGGCATGAAGCGGAAGTTGCCCATGGTCTGACAGCCGACGCCGGAGAGGTGGGTGTGACTGAAGCCGAGGATCTTGTCCTGCGCGTAGTCGTAGGACGCGTACTTCTTGAGCTGGGTGTCCGGGGACAGCTGCACCATCCCGAACGGCGAGGCGGCGCCCGGGAACGTCGTCCCGTCGCCGTTGTTGCCGATCGACGTGTCGACCAGCTTCGTCGGATCGTCCGCGAACTTCGGGCCACTCTCGGCCGACGCCGCGGGCGCCGCCACCGTGGCGGCCCCGAGCGTGCAGGCGAGCACGGCGGCGAAGACCCGGTTTCGCGCTCTCATCGCGATTGATTCCTCTCTGACAACGTTGTCATGACGCGTATCCATCGATCCTCACCGATGGGCACGATTCCGTCAATCCCGCCGCTGGTCGTGACGGATGGGCTACAAAGAGTCCATGGAGCGACCGGAGCCGGACTGGCCGACCTGTGATCAGCCGGACAAGCAAGGCGAGCCCTGCATCGGCTTCCGCGCGGAGGACATCGGCCGGTGCCTGGCCCACCTGACACCGGAACAACTCGACCAGTTCTTCGCCCGGCTGGCACCCGGCGCCCCGCTCACGGCACCGGGAACCCGCCTGCTCCCTCAGTGGTGGGACCGGATTCTCGACGCCACACAGTTGTCGCTCGGCGATGTCGACGTGCGGTGGGCACGGTTTCCGGGCTGGGTGTCGTTCGTCGATGTGAAGTTCACGGGGGAAGCGAAGTTCTCTCACGCGACATTCGAACAGAGCCCGTCATTCGACCGCGCCGAATTCTCCCGGGAAGCCAGATTCGACGGTGTGGACTTTCGCGTAGGAGCGTCGTTCGCGAAGGCCAAGTTCAACGAGAAAGCCTCATTCCAGGCAGGCAGCTTCGGTGGCCACGGCGTGTTCACCGAGGCAATATTCGACGGAGAGGTCATCTTCGATCAAGCGCGGGCATTCAATTCTTTGGCGTTCGACAAGGCGACATTCGATCTCGGCGAACGGCAAAGGCTACTGGTCGACGCGGCAGATCTGAGCTTTGATCTGGCCACTTTCAAGAACCCTGTCGTGCTCGAGGTCAAGGCCGGTAAGGTGTCGTGCGTAGCCACCCGATTCGAGGGATCGGCCACCGTGCAATTGCGGAATACGGCCGCAACCATGGATCGCGCGGTGTTCACTGCCCCGTCATCGATCACCGCGGCACCCGCCACGCCGGCGGTCGACAGGTACGAGCCGGGATTGTTTTCGTTGCGTGATGTGGATGTGAGCAATCTGACGATCATCGATGTCGATCTGCGGGTCTGCGCGTTCGGCGGCGCCCTTCATCTCGACAAACTCCGCTTGGAAGGCGACTGCCGATTCGGCGAACCGCCTCCGGGTGTCCACATCGGACGGGCGTGGTTTCCGGTCTGGCGCTGGACACGGCGAGCAGTCATCGCCGAGGAGGCCGTCTGGCGTGCCACCACAGCCAAAGGAATCGGATGGGCCGACTATGGGCCCGCATTGAACGCCAAGCGGATCGCGAATCTGTACCGGCAGCTCCGCAAAGCGCGGGAGGACAGCAAGGACGAACCCGGAGCCGCCGATTTCTACTACGGCGAAATGGAAATGCGGCGCAACGACCGCCTCACGTCACTGACCGAACGCGCCATCCTCACCCTCTACTGGGCCACGTCAGGTTACGGGCTCCGCGCGAGCAGGGCGTTCGGCTTCCTCGTGGTTCTCCTGCTGGTATCGGGGTTCTTCTTCCAGCACTTCGGGATCGCCGGTGTGTCACTGTCCTATGGGGACGGTCTGCTGGACGTCGTCGGCTCCGCGATGGGACTGGACGTCGTCAAGCCCGAGACGCTCACCCGGGCGGGTCACATCCTGCGCATGCTCGTGCGGATCGGTTCGCCCCTGTTCCTCGGGCTCGCGTTGCTGGCCGTGCGCAACCGCGTCAAGCGCTGACGTGCGTGGGCCGCCCGGCCAGGATCGTCGCGGTGATCGGCATCGCGCGCAGGTCCGCCGGCGACAGGTGTGACGGGTCGGCCGCGGTGATCATGAGGTCCGCGACGTCGCCGACCGCGATCCCCCGGCGGCCGCCGGACGCGGCGGCGAGCGCGTCGGCCAAGGGGATGGCCTGTTCGGGATGCCAGGCGGGTCGGTCGTCGTCGGTGCGGCCGACTGCGGAGGCGATGCCGTCCCACGGGTCGAGCGGGGAAACCGGCGCGTCCGAGCCGATTTCCAGGCGTGCGCCCGATTCCAGCAGCGCGCGGTACGGGAAGGCGCGGTCGGTGCGGCCGTGCCAGTGCCGGTCGGCGACGTCGCGATCGTCGGGCTGATGGGCGGGCTGCACGCTCGCCACGATGCCGAGCTGCGCGAACCGGGTGACGTCGCGGGGGCTGAGCAACTGCGCGTGTTCGATGCGGCCCGCGCAGCCGAGTTCGGCAAAGGCGTCGAGCGCGATCGTGTTGGCCTGGTCCCCGATCGCGTGCACCGCGGGCTCGAGGCCGTTTTCCGCCGCCCTGCGCATGAGCGGCACGAGTTCTTCCGGCGGAAGTTCCAGCAGCCCCAAGGTATCCCCCTCGGGGTAGGGGTCGTGGCAGTATGCGGTCCGTGTGTTGAGGGAGCCGTCGACGAACAGCTTGAACGGGCCCACCTTGAGGAGGCCGTCCGAGCCCGGGAGGACGTCGCCGGTGCGGTGACCGCGTTCGATGGCGGTGTCGAGCAGATGCCGCGCGATCACACAGCCGATGCGCGCGTTGAGCGGGCCGTTCGCGAGTCGTCGTCTGGTCCAGTCCGTGACCGTGTCGGCGTATTCGTAGTCGACGATCCCGGTCACGCCGCGCGCGGCGGCCGCGGCGACGGCCTCGGCCACCCACGCGTCCTGGACCTCCACCGGCGCCGACGGCAGTTCGGCCGTCGCGCTCATGCAGTCGTTCTCCAGCAGGACGCCGGTCGGATGATCCCGCCCGATCAGGCGCAACGCCGCCGGGCTGAGCCACAGCGTGTGCAGATCCGCGCTGAACAACGCGACCGGACGCCCCGGCAGCGCGTGCTGCAGCAGATCCTTGTGCGGTTTGTCCGGCCACAGCCCGTCCCGGAATCCTGCGCCCACCACGAGTTCCTCGGGACGGCCCGGCGTCGCGAGCAGATGCGCGAGCAGCAGCTCGACCGCTTCCGCCGCGGATTTCGCCGCGTCGAGGGGAATCCGGCGGCGGAACGTCGACCACTGCACGACATGCACGTGGGCGTCCACCAGACCGGGCAGCAGCGTTCCGCCGTGCCCGTCGATCACCCGCGCCGCCGCACCCTCGCCGGGGCCGGTGATCGCGGCGATCCGGCCATCCGAAATCAGCACGTCCGCCGGCTCACCGCCGAGTCCCGGCCGCACCCGGCGCAGCAGAAGATCGTTCATGGCCACAGCCTGCCAGTCCGATCGGGTGAACACGAGCGGCAATCCGTGGGATTCCGGAATTTCCGGGGTACCTCAAGCATTGAACTGGATGTACCGCTTGGCAGCCGTCGCCCGCCGAAGGGTCAGGGCCGGTTAGGAGCGCCGCCTTCACAAGCCGCGCAGGGTTCGACTCCCTCGGTTGCCGCTCGATTCGGCTGCCCGTCAGCGCGTGCGGGACAGAAACCTGGTGGGTGTGGCAAGGACCTGGTGCACGATCAAGCCCGCGGCGCCCAGGGTGGCGGCTTGGCCGCCTAGCTGGGAGGCGATCAGGGTGGGCGGCGTGGTGCGTAGTTTGACCAAGCGGTCGGTGAGAATGCGTTCGATCGGCGGAGCCAGCCAGTCGAACAACGGCGCATAGATCCCGCCGAGCACGACGCGGTCGAGGTCCAGCAGGTTGACCGTCGACGTCAGGGCGATGCCGAGCGCCCGCGCCGCCTCCCCGCACGCCTTCACCGCCAGATCGTCTCCGCGCTCCAACCGGGTCAGCAGCTCCGCGACCGTCTCGACGTCGCCCGCCGCGGTGAGGATCGCCTCTTGACCCGCGGCGGTTTCCAGGCAGCCCGCTCCCCCGCACCGGCACCTCGGCCCGCCCGGTGACACGACGACGTGGCCGAGTTCGCCGGCCAGCCCACGTGCCCCGTGAAACAGCCCGCCCCCGACGACCAGCCCGGCGCCGATGCCGATTTCCCCTGATACATAGAGGAAATCCCGTTCACCGGCGCCGAACCACAGCTCGCCGAGCGCGGCGAGGTTCGCTTCATTGCCGAGCACCGTCTCGACCGGGAGCCGCAGCATCTCGACGGCCTGGACGTCGTGCCAGCCGAGGTTCGGCGCGTTGAGCAGCACGCCGTCGGCGACCGGCCCGGACATCGCCAGGCCCGCCCCTGCGACGTCGAGACCGAGGCGGCGAGCCTCCGCCATCGCCTCGATCGCCAGCGTCCGCAACTGGGCGATGACGCGCATCGCGGGCTTGCCCCGGTTGTCCTGCCCCCGCCGTCTGGTGAACCGGACGCGCTGCGCGAGGTCGAGCAGGCACACGGCGAGGTAGTCGACGTTGATTTCGCACCCCAGCGCCGCGACCCTGTCACCGCTCAGCACGACCTCGACACCGGGGCGCCCGCGTTCCCCGGCACGGGCGGGGCCGGACTCGGCCAGGATCCCGGCCTCGATCAGATCACCGACCAATTTGGACACTGTGGACTTGGTCAGCCCGATGCGTTCGGCGAGCGCGGCGCGCGTCTGCGGCCCGCCCCGCTGGACGGCGTCGAGCACCACGCCCAGGTTGCGGGCACGCATCGAATCGTGACGGACCGGCTGCGTCATGACGGAGTTCCTCCCGCCCCGCACTCTAGCCGCCCTTGACGATCGGGGGCTCGTGCCAGCATATTTAGTCTACAACGCGAACTAAATGGAGGAGGCGTCATGAGCGCGTTCGTCCCGGTACCGGGCGACAAGTTCTCCTTCGGACTGTGGACCGTCGGGTGGCAGGCGAACGACCCGTTCGGGGCCGCCACGCGGGCACCGCTCGATCCCGTGGAAAGCGTGCACCGGCTGGCCGAGCTGGGCGCGTACGGCGTGACCTTCCACGACGACGATCTGCTGGCGACCGAGCCGGACCGGGACAAAGCGGTGACGCGGTTCCGGAAGGCGCTGGCCGAGACCGGGCTGGAAGTCCCGATGGCGACGACGAACCTGTTCACGCATCCGGTGTTCAAGGACGGCGGGTTCACCAGCAACGATCGCGACGTGCGCCGGTTCGCGCTGCGGAAGGTGCGCCGCAACCTCGACCTCGCGGCCGAACTCGGCGCGCGGGTGTATGTCCTGTGGGGCGGCCGGGAGGGCTCGGAATCCGATGCCGCCAAGGACGTCCGCGCGGCGTTGTCGCGCTACAAGGAGGCATTGGACGTCCTGGCGGAGTACGTCGTCTCGCAGGGTTACGACATCCGGTTCGCCTTGGAGCCCAAGCCGAACGAGCCGCGCGGGGACATCCTGCTGCCGACGATCGGGCACGCGCTGGCGTTCATCTCGCGGCTGGCGCGGCCGGACCTGTTCGGGGTGAATCCGGAGGTCGGGCACGAGCAGATGGCCGGGCTGAATTTCGTGCACGGGGTCGCGCAGGCGCTGTGGCACGGGAAGCTGTTCCACATCGACCTCAACGGCCAGCGGGGCCCGAAGTTCGATCAGGACCTGATCTTCGGCCACGGCGATCTGGCGAGCGCGTTCTTCCTCGTGGACCTGCTGGAGCACGGCGGCTACCACGGCCCGCGTCATTTCGACTACAAACCCGCGCGCACCGAGGACCCGGCCGATGTCTGGACCACGGCGGCGGCCAACATGCGGATGTACCTGATCCTGAAGGCGAAATCCCAGGCCTTCCGGGAAGACCGCGAAGTCGCCGGCCTACTGGACGCCGCGCGTGTCCCGTCGCTCGGCGTGCCGACCTTGGCGCCCGGCGAGAACCTCGACGATCTCGAAGCGGACTCGTTCGACGCCGAGGCCGCCGGGCGGCGCGGGTATCACTTCACGCGGTTGAACCAGCTGGCGCTGGAACATCTGCTCGGAGTGCGGTGAGTTTCCGGCTTTTCGGGCTCAGGAGTCTTCCGGGAGGAGCGGTCGCATGAAGCTGCGTTCGTAGCGCAGGACGCAGCCGCTCTCGTCCCTGATCCTGTCGGCCTCGATGAAGTCGGGGTCTTTGCCGAACAGTGTCCGATACTGCTCGTAGGCGGCGAGGCTGGGGAAAGTGAACAACGCCAAGGCCTTGTCGCTCGCGCCTTCGGACGGCAGGAAGTATCCGTGATGGGTCCCGCCGTGCGCGTTCACCAGCTCTATCCAGCGGCGGCCGAACCGCTCGAACGCGTCGATCTTCCGGGGATCGATGACGTACTCGACGACACAAGTGATCATGCCCGAAGCGTAGGTGCTGAGAAGGTGCGCGGACACCCCTGAATCGCGGGCCGCCGGTGCGCCGTCGATTGTTGCCGCGTCCGATGCTTCCCTGTCGCTTGTTGCTCTGTCTATTGTGGACGGAAGCGGGAAGGACACCCTCGGCGCGCCAGACCGGCTCGGAGCCCCGCCATCGTATAGGGCTTCCCCCACCCTCTCCGGGGGACGGCCCTAGGCCAGTCTATCGCCTGGGTACGACAAAAAGTGAGCCTCGGGTGGCGGACGGGGCCAGTTGTCCACAATGGCGCCCCCGCACGACTCCCCTGTGGACAACCGCCGACACACACCGGGAAACCGTTCGCGGGCAAGGGAAAGCGATGCCGTCAAGGCCACCTTGCGGGCGCCTGACGCCCGTAAGGTG
>NZ_JBHYIQ010000123.1:0-27136 GCF_042739895.1 Amycolatopsis sp. NPDC059021 | reverse complement strand
ATCTCCTCGGCGCGCTTGCGGAACGCGGGACTGTCGGCGCGCTCCTCGACCGTGCACGGCAGTGACCACGGCTGCCTTGGGGCCGGGACGAGCAGACGCACGGTGATCGACTCGGGGCGCAACCGGCCGATGCGGATCTTGTCCAGGGGCTCGGTGATGACGCCGTGCAGGGTCTCGCCGGAGAACCCGGCGAAGTCGATCGTGACGTCCTGAGCCTCGAAGGCACGTTCGATGTGCGGCCGGAGACCGATCGGGCGTTCGGTGCGCTCTCGGACGAACACGCCGCTCCCCTGCCGCGACACGATCAATCCCTCGTCGCGCAGTTCGCGGATAGCACTCTGAACCGTCATCGGCGCGACGTTGTACGTCTTCGCCAGCTCGTTCCGAGACGGCAGCTTGTCGCCGGGCGTGAACTTCCGGGTCAGGATCGCGGCGCGCAATGCGTTCGCTACCTGCACGTATGGCGGTCGCGGATCGTCCGGGTCCAGCGGCACAGCCGCCTCCTTCTCTCCTCAGTCCACCTGCACACGAGTGCGAGTGCAGCCATGTTCGAACATGTGTTGCTATGTGCTCACATGTGCTGACATACATCCTCCCCAACCTGCGCCGAGCCTGTCTAGGCAACCTAGAAACCTAGGCATTTTTTTGCTTGATTGACTTGTCTAGCCAACCTAGCTATTCTGGCCATGTCAGCCACGCTAGGCAGCGCCGCACGAGGCGCAGACAGGGAGCAACTGAGATGGCAGTACCGCGCGGAACGCGCTTCGAGATCGAGCACGACCACGTCTTTCCGGCCGGGGCCGCGATCGTCGGCCCGGTGACCCCGGACATGGAGTACGTGTCCAACGAGGACAAGGCCCGGGGCAAGCAGCCCAAGCAGAAGATCGACGAGCAGACCGGCCTGCCGCAGTGGAAGGTCACGGTGACCGACCCGTCCGCGGAGAAGGACCGGGACAAGTCGGCGACGGTCACGCTGCTGGACCGGGTCCAGCCGGTGCCTCCCCCGGCGGCCATGCAGGGTTTCGACTTCCGGCCGGTCGTGTTCGAGGGCCTGATGGTCGAGCCCCGGGTCATGGGCGAGAAGTTCAAGTATCAGGGCTGGGTGCTGCGGGCGACCGGGATGCGTGAGCCCGGTGGCGCTGCGGCGCCCAAGCCTGCGGCGTCGAAGGGCACCAGCGGTCAGGGTGCGAGCGGCCAGAAGGCCGCGTGATGACGGGGCGGCCGTCGCGTGAGGCGGTCGCTCGGTGGAACGACGCGTATGCGGAGCAGACGGCCGCACTGTTCGCCGCGATGCGATCGGCATCCGACGACGTGGCGGCGGTGCGCCGTCTCGCTCACGCGTACCACGCTGTCGCGTTCGCCTGGCGCATGTTGTCCGGCGAACTCGCCGCTCCCCTGTGGGCTCGGCACGCGGCGGCCGTGGCGGCTGAGGAATTCGACCGACGGGCGCGGCTGGAGATGGAACGCGCCGATTCGGCCCAACGCAAGGGAGAGGCGACATGAGCGGCACGGCTCGTGACGCTGCGGCGTTCCGAGAGCTGGTCCAAGTGTGGGAGACGGCCTACCGGCACTACATGGCGGCGTGGAAGCGCTACCAGTCCGACCACTCGGTGGTGGCGGCGCAGAACACGGCGAAGTCGGCGCAGCGTGTGTCGGATGCCTGGCTCGGGCTGGCGAATGCGCGCGGCCTGCCCTGGTGGTGCGTGGCCGCGTTGAGGTCGGCGGCCGAGGGTTTCGCCGAACTGGCAATGGATTGGGCAGGCAAGGCAGGCAGTGATGAACATGCGGGACGGGCTCGGCCTGGCGTGGGTAGTTGGACAGTGGGACGAAGTCGAAGTGGCGGAAACGGGGTCGACTCCCCGGTGTCCGCCGGTCCTGGAGCTGTCGGGAGGTCCCGGCGTGCTGACGTTGTGGCCACCGAACGATCCTCAGCGGTGGGCGGAGTGCGTCAAGTTCCTTCGCCGTCTCCGCGACTGCGCCGAGGACCTGGCCATGCTGCTGGAAAGCCGCGCGGCGGAGATGCGGCGGGTGAGTAATGGCGACGCCCAAGAAGAAACCTGAGCTTGAACCCCGGACCTTGGCTGAGGCTCACGAACACGTCCAGCGGACACGCCCCGCACCGGATGCGAAACCGGCCGTGTGGCTGGCGTACCGCCGGACGAACGCACGCATCTACGAACACATCGCCGACGTGGACCGTGGGCACCACCACGAATCGCTGTACTACGTCGGCTACGAGCAACGGCAAGCCAAGAAGATCGCCGCACAGATCCAAGAGGACAACCAAGCGGCCAATTAGTCCCATGTAGACACAAGAAAAGTCAACAGACTCAACAAAAAACGCGCGCTACGTCGCGCGGCGGTGAAACGCGCCCTCGTTCGGGATCGCGGATCGTAAGGCGCAGAAGCGGAAACCGGCTACCAACCTCGCCGCTCCTGCGCTGTCCACAACCTTGGGAAGTGAACAATGCCAACGCTAAACGATGACAACGGACGCGCGCTAGGCGGGGTCACCCGAACGCGTTGCGCCGCCTGCAAGCGGTTCGCGAAGCTGCTGCGCGGGGAGACGAAGTGCGCTCCCTGTAGGGGAATGCTGCCGCTGAACCTGACGGCCGCCGCTGGGCGGGGTGGTCGCTGATGAGCGCGGGCATGGTGATTCTCGCGCTGCTCGCTGCGGGCCTGGGTGTGTGGGTGCTGCACAAGATCGGGCACGCGTTGGCGGCAATCCTGGAAGCGCTTGCGGCCGTGGCCGTGGTGTTCGTGGCGCTGTGGTGGCTACTGAAAACCCTTGTGTGGCTCGTAAAGCAGGTCGTCATTCATTGGCGGACCACGCTGGCCCTGTTCGCGTTGTGGGCCTGGTGGCAATGGCTGGGCTGGCTGTCGCTGGCCATTTCCGCGGCTTGCCTCGCGGCAGTACTCGCGGCGTGGCGGGTGGCGCACGTGGTGTCGTTCGACCAGTGGTGCGGGCGGTTCCTGCGCTCGTGGTGGCTGCGCTGGGCCGTGTACGGGCGCAAGCTCCCGGCCTGGCTGCACGCGTGCGGTCTGTCCATTTCAGACGGCACCTTGCCGGTGGAAGTGACAGTGAACCTCGTCGGCCGTCGCCGTCGTAAGGCGGTCTCCCGTACCGGTGGCGGTAGTGCTGCGGTGCGGGTGCCCAAGGTGCTCGGCGTGCGCTCGGGTGCCTCGTGGGACGAAGTCCGGGTGGAGCTGGTGCCCGGCCAGAAGCCCGAAGACTTCGACGACGCCGCGCGGGCGCTGGCCTCGGCGCGCAAGGTCTCCCGCTGCCAGGTGCGCGAACTGGAGCCCAACGTGGTGTCCCTGGACTTCATGCGGCGTGACCTGTTGGCCTCCCCAGTGTCCTGCCCGGCCTTGCCGGATCTCGTCGCGGTCGACGGTACGGGCGTGGACCTGCGGCACGTGTTCGCCGGACGCACGGAGTACGGACAGGACTGGGCTGTCCCGCTGATGGGTCCAGGGGCTCACCTGCTGGTGGCAGGTGCGACCGGTGCGGGGAAGAACTCGGTCATGTGGTGCCCGCTGGTGGCCTCGGCCTCCGTGATCCGGGCCGGAGTCATCCGAGTGTCCGGGATCGACCCCAAGGGCATGGAACTGTCCTACGGCCGTGGGATCTTCGCCCGCTACGCCGTAACCGGCGCGGAAGCCCTGGCGCTGCTTGATGAACTGCTGGAGGAACTGGAGCGGCGCAAGGCGGAGTTTGCGGGGCGGGTGCGTGAGGTGCCCATCTCCACGGAGTGGCCGTTGGAACTGCTGGAGTTCGACGAGATCGGCGCGCTGACGAAGTACACCGACCGTAAGACGCGTGAGCAGATCGTGGAGAAGGTCGCGATCCTGAACACGCAGGGTCGGGCGCTCGGCTTCACCGTGCGCGGGTATGTGCAGGAACCGACGAAGGACACGGTTCCGGTGCGAGAGCTGTTCCCTCGGCGAGTGTGCCTGCGCGTCACCTCCAAAACTCATGTCGGCATGGTGCTCGGGGACAACGCCTACGAACGCGGCGCCTGGGCCAACCGCATCCCCGAATCGGCTGCCGGTACCGGCTACGTCTGGGGCGAAGGAGTCCGGGAACCACTGCGCATCCGGGCAGGCTGGGTGCCCGACGAGACAGTCAAGGCGCTGGAGCACTACGTCACCAACGGCGGCGCGCGCGTAATCGACCTGGCCGCTCGTCGCGGCGGTGAGGGGGCGGCGGCGTGAACAAGGTGATGGTTTTCCTCGACGCTATCCGTGATCACCTCGACCTGCACCAGTTGCCCCCGGTGGCCTCGGTCAAGGTCACTTCGATGTCGGACCCGATCGCGGTGCAGCTCGACGTGGACGGCCTGGCCGATGTCGCGCGGGCACTGCTGGTGTGGGCGAACACGCTGGAAGTCGTGACGGCAAGCCTGTGGCGCGTCCCGTCCGGTGAGCGGGTGCACCTGCACGTTGCCGGGCGTACTCCGTGCGGCGTCCCGGTGGAGATCTACAGCGGCGTTGCGTTCTCCGAGGACGTGTTCCCGGATCTGCCCGCCGGTGCTCGGCAGGACATGCCGGTGTTCGTGCTACGGGGCTGGGCCGATGGTGGGGAGGTGGCTGCCTGATGACGGAAGCGAACTTCACTAACGAGGCCGGCCGGAGGCCTGCCGGTTCGCCTCGGCTTCGTGACCCGCTGGCCTCGGACGTCGTCAAGGCGACGGCGGAGAAACACGGAGTCTGTGTTCGCCCCTTCACCATGGAGGTTGGCGACACCGAAACCGGGGAGGTGCGCTACATCCCGGTCCCATGTGGGTCCACAGTGGAATCCGTTTGTCTGCCGTGCGCTCGCAAGGCGAAGGCCCTGCGGCAAGCCCAGTGCCGGGAAGGGTGGCACCTCGACGAAGAACCCGAGATCGCCTCGAAGGCCCCGACCGAGGAACACACGGAGCTCCTGACCTTCCGTGCTGACCTCGTGGCGGCCTACCGGGACCGCGTCGAACACGAGGACCAGGCGGAGGCCGAACATCTACGCGACGAGATCCGCACAGTCGACCAGGAACTTCGGCAACTCGGGATGCGCGGCCGTCTCCCAGCCGTCGACCTGCCCACCAAGAAGACGGTGAAGCGGTCGACGCGGCGTCGGCAGGACGCTCCGAACCTGCCTCGCCGCAAGGTCACCAAGACCACCGTAGGCCGGGAGTACGCGGGCAAGTTCCGGCCGTCGATGTTCGTCACCCTGACCTGCGACACCTACGGACCAGTCCGCAGGGACGGCTCGCCGGTCGACCCGTCCACCTACGACTACCGGCGGGCAGCTCGGGACGCGGTGCACTTCGCCGCGCTCGTCGACCGCTGGTGGCAGAACCTACGCCGGGTCGTCGGCTGGAACGCGCAGTACTTCGCGACGGTCGAGCCGCAGAAGCGGGCAGCGCCCCACCTGCATACGGCAATCCGCGGTTCGGTGCCGCACGACGTCGTCCGACAGGTCACGGCGGCCACCTATCACCAAGTGTGGTGGCCCAACCACGACCAGGTCGTCTACGTCGACCGGATGCCGCGCTGGGACCCGCACAGCAAGGCGTTCGTCGACCCGGACACCCACCAACTCCTGACCGACTGGGACGAGGCGGTGGACGACGTCGAGCACCCGGCACACGTTGTCACCTTCGGGCGGCAAGTGCACTCCAAAGGCATCCTCGGCGGGACGGAGGAAGCCGGGCGGCACATCGGCTACCTGACCAAGTACCTCACCAAATCCACGGGCGAAGTCGTGGTGGCCGAGAGCAGGCAACAGGAAGACCACCACGAACGGCTCCACGCCGAACTGTCGGTCACGCCGTGCTCGCCCCGCTGCGCGGTCTGGCTGCTGTATGGCATCCAACCCAAGGGCGCCAACTCCAAGATGACCCCGGGGCACTGCAAAGGCCGCGCTCATCGGCGGACCACCCTCGGCCTGCCCGGTCGGCGGGTCCTGGTGTCGCGCAAGTGGTCCGGCAAGACACTCGTCGACCACAAGGAAGACCGCAAGGCGTTCGTACAGCAAGCGCTTTCGGCAATCGGGATCGAGAAACCGCAACCCGATCCGGCCCGGCTCGTCTGGCGCAAGGTCGAGCCCGGAGACACCCACGTCCCGCCCCGGGATCACCTGATCATGCATGCCATTTCCGAACGGATCACGTGGCGCGCCGAGTACGACCGGGCACTGCTGGCGGCGCAGGGACCACCCGGTGATCCGGAAACTTCGGCAACTCAGCAAGCGGCCTGACCTGGGAGGGGGAGCAATGAGCGCATCAAGGATTAGTCGACTGTGGACGGTCGAAGACGTCTCGAAGTACCTCGGCATCCCGGTCCCGACGCTCTACCAGTGGCGCAGCAAGGGTTACGGCCCGGCTGGTCGTCGCATGGGCCGGTATGTGCGATACCGGCCGGAAGATGTTCAGTCCTGGGTGGACCGGTTGAGCGGAGACGTGGCCTGATGCCCCGGCCACGTCTGGAGATCGGCACGTACGGCCAGATCCGCTATTCGCCAACCCCAAACGGCTGGCGGGCGCGCACCCTGTTCCGGGACTTCGACGGCAGTACGCCGGAGGTGGAGCGTTCAGGCAAGACGAAAGGCCAAGCGGCACAACGGCTTCGCGACGCGATCCGCGAATGGAAGGGCTCGTCGGCTGGCGAGATCACCCGCGAAACGCAACTCAAAGACGTGGCCCCGGTCTGGTTGGACCAGCTACGGCAGGACGTGGAGGAAGGCAAGAAGTCACCGACCACCATCACCACCTATGAGTCCATCCTGAACCGGCACGTCATCCCCGGCGTCGGCGAGCTGCGGGTGCGGGAAGCCACCGTGATGCGACTCGACCGGTTCCTTGGCGCGCTGCAACGCAACGTCGGCGCGTCGACGGCCAAGACCGCCCGTACCGCGCTGTCCGGCATGTTGAGCCTGGCAGCGCGGTACGACGCGATCGACACCAACCCGACCCGGGACACCCGGCGTATCCCGATCAACAAGAAGAGGCCCCGCGCCCTCAACGCGACGGAGCGGGCCGAGTGGTTGAAGCGACTGGAGGCGAACGAGAAGGCGGTTCGCTGGGACCTGCCGGACCTGTCCCGCTTCATGATGGCAACCGGCGTCCGGGTCGGCGAAGCGCTCGCGACGTATTGGGAAGACATCGACCTGAAGGCGGGCACGGTCGACATCACGCACACCGTGGTCCGGCTCAAGGGCGAAGGCCTGTACCGCAAACCACAGCCGAAGAGCGAGTCGAGCCTTCGGGCGCTGCCCATGCCCTCCTGGGCGGTGAAGATGCTGAGGCGGAAGGCCAAGGCCGTACAGGACGAAGGCGGCACGCTTACCGGTCCCATCTTCCCCAGCACCACGGGCGGGCTGCGCGACCCGAGCAATGTGCTGCGCGTCATCCGGGAAATTCGCGGCGGTGATCACTTCCTGTGGGTCACCTCGCACACCTTCCGGAAGACGACGGCTACCGCGCTGGACGATGCGGGTGTGGCGACGCGGCTGATCGCGGATCACCTCGGGCACGCGCGGGTGTCGATGACGCAGGACAACTACCTGGAACGCAAGGTGGTTGACCCGGTCACGGCGGAGGCTCTGGAAGGACTGTTGGATAACCCGTCCGACCCCAAAACCGGGGATAAACCGGGGAGATGATCTTGCTCCTGGCGGCCCGCCTTGCCTGGACCTGGGTGTTTGGTGGGCCGCCTGGGGCTCGAACCCAGAACCTACGGATTAAAAGTCCCCAGCTACCCAGTGTCATCCAGTGTCGCGTGATGTCGTTCTATGCCTGTTGGCGCAGGTCAGGTTAGGTCTGCCATGATCTTGGGTGACGCCGAATGTCGCGTAGTGTCGGGCAATGTTACGGCAATGGAGCCCGAACGGAGCCCAGGACCGAGCTCGACTCAGTCCTATGTGGATGGCATAGCCCTGTGTTGACTCACTGAAATCGACGTGAGGACTTGCGAGCTGGGGGCGACGCGGGACAGGGCGTCGCACTGAAGTCGCCTTGGGATCCGTGTCAAGCGCGCTCCGCGTTCAGGTGTGCACCGACGTGATCTTCAGCCCACCCCCTGCCAACGGTCGCGAGCCTCGCGGTCCGCCACCTGGTCGGCAAGCGGAACAAGGCATGGGCTGCGCGGTGTTCACTCATCACGCGATGTCGCCTGCCACCGTTGTGGGACCACCACGTTGCCAGTCACGGGGCCACCGACAGCAGGTGATCCGCCGAGGGAACATGTTCCAGATTCACCGTGCGGACCGATCATGGTGGCAGCAGCCGAATGTCCGGAAATGCCGAATAGAGTGCGTCGGCGCGGTTCTTCTCGCGCCCGAGATGCGTGGTCATTCCTCGTTCAGGGCCGTTTCCAGCACGTTCTTGGTGAACACCTTCAACAGCCCGTCCGGACCGGTCAGCGTCAGCCCGCGTTCCCGTGCCTGGGCCACCATCGCCGCCGTGGCGGCCTGCTCCGGCGACAGCTGACGTCTCGACTCGCCCCCACTCTTACGTGGACGCATAGCGTCCGATGTCATCACTCACAGTGCCCATCCCGCCGGACTTCAGACCGGTGTGTCGGGCCGAAAGCCCCGTTCGCGACACAGCCCCACGCCGATGACCGAGTGTTCACGACGGGCAGTTCGGACAGAGCCCGTTTGACGGCATCGCTGCGGTCGTGGGTCCGATGGGAACTCGGCTTGCTACGAACTCGGCGCGGGGTTCAGGCTGAGGCCGCCGTCAGCGAGGATGGTTTGGCCGGTGATCCAGGATGCTTGTGGTGAGGCGAGGAAACTGATCAGCGCGGTCAGTTCGGCGGGTTTGCCGAGGCGGTGGCCGAGCGGGGTGGTGTGTTCGATCGTGGCGCGGAAGGTGTCGGGGCTGGGAAACCGGGTAAGCACTGGGGTGTCGAGTGGTCCGGCGGACGCGGTGTTGACGCGGATGTTGCGAGGCGCGTATTCGGCGGCCAGATAGCGGGTGAGCGCCTCGACGGCGGCTTTGGTGGTGCCGATGGCGGCGTAGCCGGGCAGGACCGAGCTTGCCCCGGTGGACGACAGGTTGATGATCGCGCCGCCGCCGCGGCGGGTCATGAGCGGAGCGGCCTGCTGAGAGCACCAGAGCGCGCCCAGGATGTTGGTGTTGATCGCCCGCTCCCAGTCCCGGCTGGTCAGGGTGTCCAATGGACTGAGCGCTCCGGACGCGGCGTTGTTGATCAGGATGTCCAGCCGGCCGAGGTCCGTGTTGATCTGCTCGAACATCTGCTGGACCTGGTCGGCTTTGGCGACGGAGCCACGGAGCAGTTTGTGCCGGGCGCCCGTCGCCCGCAGCTCGGTGGACAGGTCCTCGGCCTCGTCGACGGCGTGGAAGTAGTTGACCACGACATAGGCGCCGGCGCGGGCGAATTCGCGGACGATGTCGCGCCCGATGCCCCGCGCGCCGCCCGTGACGAGAACGATTTTGCCCTCATGCGGACGGTATGGCTCCACGGTTGTCATGGGTCCCTCCTGGACAGGACGACGGCGCGCAGGCCGATGATCTGCGCGATCGGTTGCTGGGGCTCGGCCCAGCTCAGGACGTCGGTGCTGTGGTTCCCACCGAGGTGCGCGTGCAGTTCGATTCCCGAAGGGTGGCGGGCGAGCAGCTGCCGGTCGGTGCACGGGGTGTGGACGTGGATGGCATCGCAGCTGCTGGGCAGGAGGTGGTTCATTCCGCCGTGCCCGGCGCCGAGGCTGACCAGCGCGAGTTGGATCATGGCGTCGATCAGCGACGCGCATATCGCGAAATCAGGGAACATCGCCGGGTCCGCGGGTAGTCGAGGGCGGTAGCGGGCTCGGGCGTCACCGAGGTGGACGCGCAGGCCCGCGAGCGTGACGAAGGGGCCGCTCATCGCCAGGTCCGCGGTTGCGACGTAGGGGCCGTAGGTGACGTAGGTGATGTCCGGGTGGTCGCCGACGGGCTGGGGAAGATCCGGAGGGTTGTCGTCGAGCTCGAAGTTCGCGCAGGTCAGCCCGATCGGCGGCTGGCCAGGCCCAGCGGGGGCGTCCGCGACCACGATGCTCATACCGGGCGGCTGTGCCACGAACCGGTAGGAGACGGCCGCGGTGGCTCTGGCGTACAGCGGGGCGTGGAACACGACGTTCCGGAAGGAGATCGGGGGTGGGCGGTGCGCCGCCTCGGCGGCCAGCGCGAGTGACATGGCGGCGGGCAGCAGCGGCGTGCCATGGAGTGTGTGGTGGCGTAGGAAGGCGTCACGGCCAGCCAGGTCGACGGTCCACGTGTCGCCGGAGGTGAGCATTCCGGAGCGCGCCGGGACGAGGTCGTTGTCAGGTGTAGGCACCGAAAGCCCTCTCTCGACCAATAAGGGTGAACGAGGCGTCGCCGTCGAGCAACGCCACGGGCCGCGGCGATCTCCGAGGGGGCGGCGCTCGGCCCACGGGGACCTGGATCAGGCGCTGGGCGGCGTGAGCCGGGGCGGTGGCCGCTCCGATACCCCCGGCGCCGCCGGTGACGACGACGGCCACCTTTCCGTTCGGTCTGCGGGTCATGACATCACCGGATGCCACGGGGAAACAGTGGAGGACTCGCTCGCGAACGGGATCTGTTCGGTGGCGTCGTTGTCGTGGAAACTGCCGGTGGCAAGGTCGAAACGGCCGATCTGTATGGCCTGCACCCCGGTGGCCTGGGCAAGAACGCGGTCATCGGCGAGAGCCAGCAGGCGGCTGCCGGGGCCTGGCGGGTCGGCGAAGAAGTGCAGGGTCCGGCCGTGTGCGGCCAGCACATCCGCGTCGTTGTGCCGGGTGTAGAGGTCGATCGCCGCGATCCGGCGTGTGAGCAGCAGCGGAATAGACCACTGGTCGGTGTGGACGAGAAACGCGAGTTCCAGTATCCCCTGGAACAGGACGGTGGGGAGACGGCCGAAGGTCGCGAAGCCCGGCGGGCGCGACGGGTCGTAGGCGCGGAGCGTGGAGTGCGCTCCGGTGTCGCCGACGGTGTGGCCGGTGGTGGTCAGGTAGGGGCCGCTTGCGTGGCAGCGGTCGTTCGGCAGGTACATGGGGTTGGGTACCGGCCGCGCGGGCATGGTGGATGGGCGGTTCCACCGGGGCGGTGGTGGCGGGTTCGTGGCGAGAAGAACATCGACCTCGCTGTGCAGCTGTTCGTTGAGGATCCGGCCGTCGCCCGGGTGCTGGACGAACGAGGTGAGCCATGCCCGGATCCGCGCACGGTCCTCCTGGCGTTCGATGACGGTGGCGCCGGCGCGAACGGTCTTCGGCCGGTTCGCCGTGGCCCGCAGCGGCACGCGCAGTTCGAGGTCACGGAAACCGATCACCGTCATGCCGGGCACGAGACGCAGCGCGGCTTCCAGTGACATTTCCAGCGGAATCGAACCCGGCATGAGCGGCCTGCCGCGAATGACGTGTACTGCCAGGTGATTGTCGATCTGGACGTCGAAGACGCGGTCGAAGAACACGTGATTGTCGTCGGGCACGGTAAACGACGGGCTTGGGGGGACGACGGCGGTGCGGGCGGGGTGAATCCGCAGGTGCGGGGCTTGCGCGGTGAGGACGGCACGTTCGGCGTCGGGTAGATGGACGATGACCGGTGGCCTGCCGGGATCACCGAGAGCCTGGTCGAACCGGAGGTATGCCTCCCTGGGTGACATGAACTTGGTGATTCCGTTGCGGCGCATGGTGTCCTGGATGAGCGGGTCGCCCGTGATACCCAGGCCGTCCCACGCGCTCCAGTGCACCGTGAACTCGGCGTTGTGTTCGACGTTGGATGACCACATCGCCGCAGTGGCCAGGAAGTCGTTGGCCGAGCCGTACTCGGCTTCCGCGGCCCAGCCGACCAGGCCGATGGTGGACCCGAAGTTGCACCACAGGCGCGGGAGCCTGCCGTGCAGAGCACGACGCAGGTTCGCGTAGCCGGCGATCTTCGTGTCCCGTCCCCGCCGGAAGGCCGCCGGGTCCTTGCGGGACAGTGCTGCCGGGGTGGCCGCGGACGCGGCGTGGACGAGCAGATCGATACCGCTTTCCGCCTGGTGGATGTGATCCATGACCTGTCTGACCGCCGCCGCGTCGGTGACGTCGCAGGCCAGGTAGTGGACCCGGTCATGTCCACTGTGGACGGCCAGGCGGGTGAGCGTCTCGCGGATGGCGTGCTGTTTGCGGATTGTGTCCCAGGTGGACGCAAGGGTGCTGAGCGGAGCCTGCGGGTTGAGCCGGTGCTGCTCGGCGATGAACTCGGCCCGGTCGGGCAGCGGGGTCAAGACACCGGGCGGCGGAGCGGGGGTGCGGCCCAGAATGTAGATCGCGGGTGCGTGATCACGGGCCAGCGACTCCAGCAGCGGCCCCAGGACGCCTCCGGCGCCACCGGTCACCACGACCACGCTCTGCCTGCCGAGCGGACCGGCCGCCGCCTGATCCGGGGATGGCAGGGCGGTCAGGCGGTAACCGAGACGGCGATGTCCGCGGATCAGCACCACTCCCAGGTGATGATCGGTGCCCGATTCGGTGCCGAGTTGGCCGAGCGCCTCGCTCAGGTCGGGGGAATCGGTGAGCACGCACCAGCAACGGGCCGCCGGAAACTCGACCCGGACGGCCTTCATGAGCCCGGTGAAAGCTCCCGCGTACGGGTGCGGCACGTCCTGCCGCAGCGCGTCCATGAGCAATACACCGAATGTCGCGCCGGCGCCGAGTGCGGGTGCGAAGCGTTTGATCGCGAGGACGACCAGATCGTGCAGGTCGCCGAGGCGGTCCATGGTGCCGGGTTCCCAGGGATCAGCGCTGCCGGTGGCGTCGAGGCGGCACAGCACCCGCAGGTGCTCGATCGGCCCGGGCGGTTCGGTCATCGGTCCGCCGGTCACCCACGTGGCACCTGTTCCGCGTTCGCGGGCCGCGGCGGCGATGACGGGATCGTCGGTGATGACCAGGGTGTTCCCGGTCAGGCAGGCGACAGGGTCCCGGGCCGGAGGCAGGTCGTCCCCGGTGAGCTCACCGAATGCCAGCCCGGCGCGGGTGACGACGACGTCCTCCTTGCCACCGCCCTCACCGGATGCCGCGTCTTCGCCAGATGCCGCGTCCGGTGTCACGTCTGATGGCACGTCGATGGTCACCGCCGGGCAGTCGGGCCGGCTGGGCGTGATCTCGGTGCCCTGCCCGGTCACCACGGCACGCACCAGCGCCACAAGGCCGTCGGCGCCCACATACGTACGGTCCTGTTCGTGGCGGGTCCCTCTGTCCGCGGCGGGACTGGTGCGCACCGTCGCCAGTACCGGCAACGCGAACTGCTCCGCGGTGCTCCGGCGGGTCAGCGCGACCGCGACCGCGCCTTCGGCCACGACCGGCCGGCCGCGCAGGGCAGCGGCGAACTCGGGTTCGGAGTTGGCGTTCGCCCCCAGCACAATCATCAACTCCAGACCGCCGTGCAGCAGGTACTGTTCGGCGACGCGCAGTGCGGACAGGCTCGCGTCGCTGGTTTCCACGGCCAGATGCGGGCCGTGCAGGTCGTAGTAGTTGGTCACCCAGCCGCCGATGAGGCTGGCCCCCACGGTCGTGACCGCGGTGTCCGGCCCGGTGGGCGGCCCCTGCTCGCGCACTTTCGCGCTGACCGCCTCGAAGGCCGAGCGCAGGTCGGCGTCGTCAGGGTTGTCGTGGCCGGAGCCGATGGCGGCGGCGCAGTCGGCGAGGTAGCAGCGCAGCAGGTTCAGTACGGCAGCCCGCATCGGGCCGGCGTGCGCGACGACCAGCCCGGTGGCAGCCCTGAGCCCGCTCCAGGCCGGTTCCAGATCGCGCGCAAGCTCGCCCACCATGCGCAGCGCCATGATCTCCGTCCGGTCCATGTGCCGGACAGTCGGCGGCGGGACACGCAGTTCGGTGAACGCGGGCGTGCGGAAGGAATCGCCGAAGGACGCCGGTGGTGGCGGTGCCGCGCCAGTCAGCCATCGCCGCACCGCGGCGCGGCCGGTGTACTCCGGGAACTGCCCGGTCCATGCCGTGAGAACCACCTCGTCCGCGTCCCGCGCCACGGCCGTGCTGCGGGTAGGACCGTCGGTCAGCACCAGGTGGGTGTTGACGCCGCCGAGTCCGAACGCCGACACCGCGGCGACCCGAGGCCGGTCACCGCGCGGCCACGCGACGGGTTGGGCGGGGACGAACATCGGGTTCAGCTCGCCGCTGGCCGCCTGGAAGTACTGTTGCGCGGGAAGGGTTTCGTGGCGCAGCGCCAGGACACCGTGCAGGAGCGACACCAGGCCGGCGCAGATGCCGGTGTGACCGATGAGCGCCTTGTTGCTCACGACTGGCACCGGCGAATCCCGGTCGGCGAGCAGTTCCCGCAGGACTCCCACCTCGACCGGATCGCCCGCCCTGGTCCCGGTCCCGTGTGCCACGACGACATCGAGGTCGTCCACATCGATGCCCGCAGCCTTCCACGCCTGGGTGATGGCTCGCCGCTGGCCCAGCGGATTGGGCGCTCCCACGGACTTGCCCTTGCCGTCGGAAGCCGCGCCGCACCCGGCGATGATTCCCAGCACACCGTCACCGTCGGCCGTGGCGCGGTCGAGAGTCTTGAGCACGACCAGCGCCGCACCGTCACCGAACGCCGTGCCGTGGGCGTCCCGGTCCAGCGCGCGGATCTGAGGGACATCCGCGAGAACCCCGGCGTTGGACAGCGCCACCATGGCGCGCGGAGTGAGTTCATGGGCCGCACCGCACAGGGCGACATCGCATTCCCCGGCTTGCAGGCGCGGCACGGCCAGATTGATGGCCATCAGGCCCGATCCGCAGGTCGCGGTGACGACGTCCAACTCCCGCCGCGGTGGCAGCAGACCCGCGAACGCCCGCCGGCAGATGTCATCCGGCAGATGGCCCTCGGTGTCACGGCCGTATCTGCGGGCCAGAATCCGGCGAATCCGCAGCGCCCGCGCCGTACTCCGGCCGTCGCCGTGTTCTTCCAGCGCGTCGCTGAGCATCCGTCCCAGGCTTTGCCCCGCCATCCGGGATTCCAGGGCCTGCACCGTGTCGGCCGCCACCGCCATCTCGATCAGGACACGATCGTCGGCGTTCAGCCTGACCTGGTCGAGCGCCTGCAGCGCGCAGTGCCGCAGCCAGGTCGCCGGCGCGTCCTCATCGGCCGGCCAGGAACCGGCGCGGATGTCGTCCATCAGCGCGGTGTGCGGAGCGAATCCGTCGATGAACCCGCCATGACGGTGGCGTGTTCGGTCCGGCTCGGTCGGCTCAGCCGACCAGAAATGCGTCAGATCCATCCGTTCGGCCGAGGGTTCCGACAAAATGTTGTGGTCGCCGCTCAGAACGTCCCACAGATCGTCGGGAGAGCTGATACGGGGTAGCACCACCCCCATCCCGACGATGGCAATCGGTCGACCGGACATCATCGTGAACCACCGGCCAACTGGGCGGTGACCGAATCGGCGACCGACCCCAATGTCGGATAGTCGCTGAGCTTGATCTCGGTCCGGGCCAGACCAAAACGCTCGGTGACCTTGGTGAGCACCGCCACCTGCCGCAAGGAGTCGATGCCCAGGTCGGCTTCGAGATCGACGTCTTCGGTGAACACATCCGCCGGATATCCCACGACTTCGGCGTACATGGTGGCCAGCTCGGCGAGCAGATCCTCCCGGACCAGAGACGGCACGGATTCCGCTACGGCCGGGCGCGCACTCCGTTCCGCGTTCTCGACGGCCGGCGCCTGACGATATGGAATGGCGATGTCCTCCGGCTCCGCTGCGGCGGGAACCGTGCTCGGCTCCGGCGCGGCCGCGCTCGCCGGGCCCGGTATCGGCGAAGTCACCTGGACAGCGGGCAGGGTGGCCTCGACCATCCGCGTGATCGTGCCGTCGCCGCCGTAGTCGAGATAGCGATCAATGCCCTCGCTGTGCAGGGTTCTCAGGCTTTCGGCGAAAAGAACCGGGCGGACGTACATCTCGGCGATATGCCCGAGAAGGTCGTCCTGGTCGGTGTGCCGCCGATTATGGAAAACGCAGTGCACCGGTGTGCGCAACGGCCGCTGGTGGATGCCGGAGGCGGCGAGCTCCTGCCGCAACGTGTCGACCAGGGAGGCCATGACCGGGCTGTGATACGCAAACCGGACCGGCAGCCGGACCGCCCGGATGCCCAGGAGCCCGGCCAGCCGGTCGACCAACTGAAGGTCGTCGAGCGTCCCGCTGACCACAGTGGACCGGGGGGTGTTGTGGCACGCCACCCGCAGCGAGGCAGACGCCACGGTTTCCAGTAAACTGGTGGCCCTCGCCGCGCCGATATCCAGTGCGGTCATCCCGCCGAGATCCATGACCTGTTTGGCAAGCCGCATTCGCGTCCGGACGATGCGGGCACCGTCGGCCGGCAGGAACGCTCCCGCGGCCACCAGTGCCGTGATCTCTCCGAAACTGTGTCCTAACAGGACAGCTGGGCCTGTTCCCGCGCGCTGCCCCACCGCGTACGCCCCCAGCGCCGTCGCGATCTGAACCAGCGAGGGCAGCGCGGGGTCAGGGTGGTCACGAAGGTACTTCGGCCCATCGCCGCCGAGAACGAGATCCCGGAGCGACGCGCCGTCCGCGTCGCCGAATCCCGCCTCGACGCCCCGGAGCGTTTCTCTGAACTCTGGGTAGGTGTCCAGTGTACGGAGCATGTTCAGCGGAATAAAACTCGTGGCGCCCGCGAAGACTCCAACGCTCATGCGAAAAGAATCCATCGCACTACTCCTTCAATGCGGACTACAGCTCCGGCGATCAGCGAAAAATGGGGAAGGCATAGAACATTGCGGCACCGGACCTGACCACTATGTTTGCTGGCAACCATGGCGCCGCGGCAGATGGTTGTCAGGTACAAATCCCGGGCTTATGTAGCGAGCCGCTCAGGCGAGTAGCCAGTCGGGCCGATCGGTATGCGAGTGTGCAACCGCGTCGGGTGAGACACTGGGAGCGCTTCACGCAGGCCTCAGGTTCACCTGGAGAGATCATCCACCCCTCCTCGCTGACGGGGTAGAAGAAGACTAAGCGTCACTATGGGGCAGCTCAATCACACGATCGTGTAATTGACAAGCGATGGCAGGTGCGAGTCAGAACTCGTTGACGGACGACGATGCTCATCCTCGCGCTACGCGATGTCATGCCCCACACGGGTATCGCAGCGCCGACCCGACGGAGCGGAGAGTTCGTCACTGCCTTTCGAATGTGGTGCTGCACCGAAATGGGTGCGAACTGTTTCCTTCGGTGACCCGTTGGTGAATTGCCGCGGTGAGCTATTGATCGACAACGCCGGACATTGCGGTCTGGGGATAGCCCTGCGTACGGGTGGCGCCGAGGGCATCGGTCGATGATCGACCCCGTCACAGAATTGTCACGATACGTGATTGCCCTGTCCTTCAATTGCCCGTCAGGCGCAACATGGATGACCTCCGTTGAACTGTTTGGTCTAACAGAACAGCGTGGCTGGTGACTCGGAGTCGTAGCCGCCGCACGACCGGCTGAGACGTGCCGGCACGAGTGGTCGAGGCTCCGGGCGTCAGATACCTGACGCCGACAGGTGGTCTTCCTCGAGCCGGAATGGCGGAACACGCCGTGTCAGCCGGTCGATCCGGGAAGGTGCCCACCAGACCTACACGATGACCTGCCACAACGATGTGCCGGAGGTGACTATGTCGCTGCCTGTTCCAGCGAAGTCCGCAAGGATCAATCCCTGGCTCAAAAGCGTCCATGCTCTCGGGCGGCGACGCTGGTTCCTGGGGCCCTCCCGGTTCCTGACCAAGATCGACGTGCGGCTTCAGCGCGCCACGCATGGTCGTCGTAGCCTGGTACCGCTGTTCGGCATGCCTTCGCTGCTGCTGGCCACGACCGGCCGGCGTAGCGGTCTGCCACGCTCGACGCCGCTGACGTACGTGCTGCACGGCCGGGCCTACGCCGTTGTCGGTTCGAATGTCGGTCGCCGCGAACATCCGGCGTGGTCGGCCAACCTGCTCGCGGATCCCAGGGCGACGGTCACCGTTGCCGGAGCCACCGTCGCGGTACGAGCCCGGTTGGTGGATGGGGCGGAACGTGAGCAGTTGTGGACACAGCTGTGCGAGCTGTGGCCGGGCTACCTGACCTATGCCACCGTCAGCCACCGGAATCTCAGGCTGTTCCTCCTCGAGCCCGTAGGCGAACAGCCGCCGGCTGACCGGCCGCCACGCCGTTCGTGACACGGCCGTGCGCCGGTCATTCGTTCCGGACGTCCAAGACGCACTACGACGTTACCAAGAGAGGCGAGGTCATGGCGTATTTCAACGACGCAGCCGAAGTGTATCGCTATCTGGGTGGCATGTTCGAGGCCGCCGAAAACCACAAGGACGTGGGGCCGAAACTGCGGGCCGCCGATCTGACCTTTCGTGTCGACTATTCGGATCCGGCCGCCACGATGTTCGTGCGGCTGGCACCGTCCGGCATCGAAGTGATCAAGGGAGAGGCCGATGTGGTCCCGGATATCCGGCTGGCGATGTCGGCCGACATCGGCGACCGTTTCTGGCGCGGTGAGTACAACGCCGCCATCGGACTGGCCCGGGGTGAGGTTCGTGCCCGTGGCCCCATCAGCAAACTGCTCCGGCTGATCCCGCTCACGAAACCTCTCGTCCCGTTGTACAAGGACCTCGTCGCGGCCAAGGACGGTGAGCGCACGTGATCACCACCGCGACCGCGGCCTTGTTGGAGGCCCCGGGGAAACCGCTCAGTCTGGAACAGGTGGAGCTGCCCGTCCTGGTCGGCGACGAGATTCTCGTGAAGATGAAGAGCGCGAGCATCTGCCACACCGACGTGCTGGTTGCCGACGGTGTCATCCCCTACCCGCTGCCCATGGTCCCCGGTCACGAAGGCGCCGGGATCGTCGAGGAGGTCGGCCCCGGGGAACGCACGCTGTCGGTGGGTGACACCGTGGTGCTGAGCTTCGACTCCTGCCGCCAGTGTGTGCAGTGCACCACCGGGCATCCGGCATACTGCGAACTGTTCGGCGCGCTCAACTACACCGGCACACGTCTCGACGGATCGGTCACCTTGAGCCGGAAGAACGCACCGGTACACGGCAGCTGGTTCGGCCAGTCTTCCCTTGCCACCCACGCGATTGCCAGCTCCCGCAACGCGGTCAAGGTGCCCGGCGGACTTCCGTGGGAGATCCTGGCTCCGCTCGGCTGCGGATTGCTCACCGGCGCGGGAACCGTGTGCCATACGTTGTGCCCGGCCGCCGGGCAGAGCATGGTCGTCTTCGGACTCGGCGCCGTCGGGCTGAGCGCTGTGATGGCCGCTTCGGACATCGGCTGCACTCCGCTCATCGGGGTCGACCCCCATCCGCAGCGTCGTGCGCTGGCCGAGGAACTGGGCTGTACCCATGTCATCGACCCCTACGGCACCGAGGATCTCGGCTGGAGCATCGCCGAAATCCTCGGCCCGGGTGCCGATTTCACCGTCGACACCGTCGGTTCCGGCACGGTGGTCCGCCAGGCCCTCGAAGCCCTGCGTACCCCTGGCCGCTGCGCCACCTTGGGCGTCCAGGCGATGGAGAACGACATCACCATCGATCAGGGCCATCTCCTGCTCGGCAGGAGCTTGCACGGAGTCATCGAGGGTGACGCGGACCCGCACACGTTCATCCCCCGGCTCCTGGACCGCTACCAAGATGGCCGTTTCCCCCTCGAACGACTGGTCCGCACCTACCCCTTCCCCCGGATCAACGAGGCGCTCGACGCGGCACGAGCGGGTACCGCCGTCAAAGCCGTTCTCCTCTTCGACTGAGGAACACAACCGGAGAGAGCCGATGACCGCCGTCCCCCGGTAATCACCGTCGCCAAAGAGTGACAGTCGGCACGCCGATCGAGCGATGCCTGAATTCGGCGATATCGCTCAAACCCACGCCGCCGGAACGGCACTGAAACCGCAGAGAAATGGTGTTTCCTGACGCGGATCTAGCCATAACATCGCTGTCGTTACCGCCGCTGTCCCGCCGGGCGAAAAACGGGCCGACGGGACGCGGTGGCGCGCTGAAAAACGGGTGGTGAACTGTTGATGACCGACCCCATTACAGAATTGTCACATCGCGTGATAGGACTGTCTTTATTCGCCCATCGTGCGCAACATGGATGACCTGCGTTGCGCTGTTTGGTCTAACAGAACCGCGTGGTTGGTGACCCGGAGTTGACGTCACCGCGGCACGACCCAGTTGAGATGTGCCGGCACGGTGACCGAGTCTCCGAGCGTCAGATGCCCGGCGCTGATCAGTGGCTTTTTCCCCGGGCGCAAGGAATGGCGGATCACGCCGTGCGAGCCGGCCGATCCAGGAGGTGTGTCGTGACTGTGACGGGTGGTGTGCGCGTGGCTCGCCGGGAGTGCCGGCGAGTGTGGGTGGGGCGTGTCGCGGTCGGTGGTGGCGCGCCGGTGAGTGTGCAGTCGATGACCAAGACGCCCACCGCCGACGTGGACGCGACCTTGCGGCAGATCGCGGAGCTGACCGCGGCGGGATGTGACATCGTGCGGGTGGCGGTGCCGTCGCAGGACGACGCGGACGCGCTGGCCTCGATCGCGGGACGGTCCCCGATCCCGGTGATCGCCGACGTGCATTTTCAGCCCCGGTACGTGTTCGCCGCGATCGACGCGGGCTGTGCGGGAGTGCGGGTCAATCCGGGCAATATCAAGCGGTTCGACGACCGGGTCGCCGACATCGCGTCCGCCGCGCGGGATCGGGGGGTGCCGATCCGGATCGGGGTGAACGCGGGCAGTCTCGACCCGAGGCTGCTGGCCAAGCATCACGGCAAGGCCGGCCCGGAGGCGCTGGTGGAGTCGGCGCTGTGGGAGGCCTCGCTGTTCGCCGAGCACGACTTCCACGACGTCAAGATCAGCGTGAAGCACCACGACCCGGTCGTCATGATGGCGGCCTACGAGCAGCTGGCCGCCCAGTGCGACTACCCGCTGCACGTCGGCGTGACCGAAGCCGGGCCGGAGTTCCAGGGCGTGATCAAGTCCGCGGTCGCCTTCGGTGTCCTGCTGCGCGAGGGGATCGGCGACACCATCCGGGTGTCGTTGTCGGCGCATCCGGTGCGTGAGGTCAAGGCCGGGATCGGGATCCTCGAGTCGCTGGGGCTGCGTCCCCGCCGTCTGGAGATCATCTCCTGCCCGTCCTGCGGCCGCGCGCAGGTCGACGTGCACCGGCTGACCGAGCAGGTGGCCGCGGCGTTCGAGGGATTCCCGGCACCGATCCGGGTGGCGGTGATGGGCTGCGTGGTCAACGGTCCCGGCGAGGCACGCGAGGCCGACATCGGGGTGTCCAGCGGGAACGGCAAGGGACAGATTTTCGTGCGGGGGCAGGTGGTGGCGACCGTGCCCGAGCACCGGATCGTCGAGACGCTGCTCGATCAGGCCCTCGCACTGACCGGCACCACCGCCGGTCCCTCAGTGTGACAAAACCGCGATGACCGAACCGTCGGCGGTGCCACCGAGAACGTGAGCACCAAGCCACGGTGACAAGGAGGTCGAATTCGCCATGACCGCTACCGTTCGTCCCCCGCGGACCGCACCTGGTCCGTCCACTGTGGACGTCATATGGGAACGTCCGCCGGCGCTGGGCATGCCGGGCAGCGCGCTGCTTCGCGTGCGCACCACCGATCCGCTGCATCTGGTGGACCTGACCGACCAGGTCGGCAGCCAGGTCGACGCGGCCGTGGCGGCCACCGGCGCGTCGACCGGCCAGGTGGTGGTGACCTGCGGGCACACCTCGTGCGGATTGATCGTCAACGAGTCGGAGACCGGGCTGCGCGAGGACCTGTTCGACATGCTGTCCACGCTGGCGCCGCCCACCCCGCATCGCTACTGGGCGCATGACGACCTGTCGCGGCGCTGGGAGAACCTGGTGCCCGGCGAGCGCCCCAACGGCCATTCCCATGTCCTGGCGATGCTGGCGACGCACCCGTCGGTGACGCTGCCGCTGTGGGAGGGGCGGATGTGGCTGGGCCAGTGGCAGCGGATCATGCTGCTGGAATGCGACGGCGGGCGCACCCGTGAAGTCCTGGTGCAGGTCTGGACCACCACCGCACCCACCACCGAGGAGCGGGCGGGCAACGGGACCGGAGCGGACGGGGGAACACCGTCATGACCGCCACGATGGCCCCGCCCGCCGGCACCCACGGGCACGAGCACGCCCACGCGATCCTGCGCGAGGCGAGGGCGTGGGTGGAGCCCACCATGCGCGGCCTTGTGGGCCGGCTGGACGGCGACCTGGCTCGGATCTGCGGTCACCACCTGGGATGGTCCGAACCGGACCGGACCCCGCCCGGCGACAGGGAGGACGGCACGGCACTGCGGCCGGCGCTCACCCAGGTCGCGGCCGGGCTGGTCGGTACGGAGGACAGCGTCGCCGTGGAGTGCGCGTGTGCGGTGCAGCTGCTGCATCATGCCGCGCTGCTGCACGACGACGTCATCGATCGCGACCGGATCCGCCGGGGCGTCTCGAGTGGACAGTCGCAGTCGAACGTCTCGGCCGGGGTGCTGGCCGGAGACGCGCTGATGGGGCTCGCGCTGGCCGCGGTGGCCGGTGCCGACCGGTCCTGCGGGCGTGGCTTGTTCGTCCTCGCGGAGACGATCACCGCGGTGCACAACGGCAGGCAGCAGGAGCTGAACCTGGCCACCCGGCCGGTCACCGGCCAGGACACCGTCACCCTGGACGAGTGCCTGGCCATGGCGGGCAACAAGACCGGGGCCCTGCTCGGCGCGGCGCTCGCCCTGCCCGCCGCGTGCCTGCCCGCCGTCGCCACCACCACGGTCAACGCCCTGTACCTGGCCGGCCGCCACCTGGGTATCGCCATCCACTGCGTCGACGACATTCGCCGCCTGTGGGGTGATCCCCGGACCGCCAGCACACCGGCACACACGGACCCGCGCTCGGCCGGGAAGTCCATCCCGATCGTGCTGGCTCTGCGTGGCACCTGCTCCGACGCTGTGGCCGACGCGCTGAAGGAACTGTCCGAAGTGGACACAGTCGCCGACCGGCGCTGGTCGCGGATGACCGCCCGGCTGGCGGAATCCGGATGCCGCGACGCCACGATGGCCATCGCCACCCGCGAGGCCGACCGGTCCCTGCGCTACCTGCGCACGGCCGGTCGCGAGTCCACTGTGGCCGAAGCTCTCGTCGGCTACGTCCTGGGCAGGGCGTCATGAAGGTCGTGCTGGCCGGGTCGCGGGCGTGCTGCGCCGGTGTGGACCGTGCCATCGCGACCGTCACCCACGCCCTGCGACTGTATGGCGCCCCGGTCTATGTGCGCGGGCAGATCGTGCACAACGCCCACGTGGTGGCCGAGTTGCGGGAGCGGGGCGCGGTGTTCGTCACCGACCTGGACGAAGTTCCCGACGAGGGCCTGGTGATCTTCTCCGCGCACGGGGTGTCCCCCGCCGTACGGGCCCGGGCGCGGGAGCGGAGACTGCGCACCATCGACGCCACCTGCCCGCTGGTGGCCAAAGTCCACGCCGAAGCCCGGCGGCTCGCCGCCACCGGCACCCGGATCGTGCTGATCGGCCACGCCGACCACGACGAGGTCCAAGGCACCCTCGGCGAGGCACCCGAGGCGATCCAGCTTGCTGCCACACCCGAAGACGCCGACCACCTCGACGTGCCGCCAGAGGCTCCCGTGGCCTACCTGACCCAGACGACGCTCGCCATGGCCGACGTCGCGCCGGTGGTCGACCGGTTGCGCCACAAGTACCCACGGTTGACCAGCCCACCGACCAGCGACATCTGCTACGCCACCACCAACCGCCAGACCGCCGTCCAGCAGATCGCCGCCCAGGCGGACCTGGTCCTGGTCGTCGGCTCCGCCAACTCCTCCAACAGCGTCCGCTTGGTCGAGGTCGCCCAGGCCGCGGGCTGCCCCGCGCACCTCGTCGAGGACGCCGGCGGCATCGACCCGGCGTGGCTGGAAGGCGTCGGCACCGTCGGCGTCACCGCGGGCGCGTCGACCCCGGAATCCCTTGTCCAGCAAGTGATCGCCGCCCTCGCCCCGGCCGAGATCGTGCACGGCGAGCCGATCACCGAGGACATCGTGTTCCGCCTGCCACCGGGGATCACCGGCCCACAGACGCCCTAGCACGACCACCGGAGGCGATCGGCACTTGCCTCACCGGAGGTTCCGCACGCCCATACCGGATCGCCCCACCGTCCACAGCAGACTTGGGAGCACCCTATGAGCACCACCCACCCGATGAAGCACCCCGCGTACGAACTCACTCACAACGCCGACCGGCACACCGAAACGATCGATACGGACGCGGTGCGTACCCGCGTCAATGAGGTGCTGCTGGCGTTTCTGGACGGCAAGCGGCGTGAGGCGGAAGCGGCAGGGCATCCCCGCGATCTGGTGGAGGCGGTGCGGGGGCTCGTCACCGCGGGCGGCAAACGGGTTCGTCCGCTGTTGTGCGTGGTGGGCTGGCACGCCGCGGGCGGCGACGGTGATCCGGGTGTGGTGCTGCGGGTGGCGGCGGCGGTGGAGATGTGGATGACCTACGCCCTGATCCACGACGACATCATCGACGATTCCGAGACACGGCGGGGACGTCCGACGGCGCAGCGGGCATTCGCCGAGCGGTTCACGGCCGTGCGCGACGCGGCGCGATACGGGGCGAGCGCGGCGCTGCTGGCCGGTGATCTCGCGTTGGGGTGGGCTGCCGAGCTGCTACACGGTGCCGCGCTGGGCGAGACGCGACAGCGGGTGGCGGGAGTGTTCCGCGTGATGCTCGACGAGATGGTGCTCGGGCAGTACCGGGACCTGCTCGGCGCGGCGGTGTTGTCCGACGACGTCGACACGGCCTTGCAGACCGTGCGTTTCAAGACCGCCGCGGGCACGGCGACCCGGCCGCTGCAACTGGGCGCGGCGACGGCCGGAGCGACAGACCTCGAGCGGTTCGCCGCGTTCGGCATGCTGCTGGGCGAGGCCTACCAGTTACGGGACGACCTGCTGGGCGTGTTCGGCCGGTCCGCGGAAACCGGCAAACCCGTACTCGACGACCTGCGCGAGGGCAAGGGCACGGTGCTGCTCGCGGCGGCACTGCGCGCGGCGTCCGGGCCACAGCGCGCGCTGCTGGAATCCCTGGTGGGCCGGCCCGGCCTGACCGAGAACGACGCGGACCGGATCCGATCGGTGCTGGTGGACACCGGCGCACGGGACCGGGTCGAACGGATGATCCGCGACCGGGCCGAGCAGGCCGCCGTCCTCATCGACGCCGCCGGATTCCCCGGGCACGCCGCCGAAGCACTGCACCGGCTCGCCGACCGCGCCACCCAACGCACGAGCTGACACCACCCGCGCTCGATCAGCCACGACCCGAAGGAGGACCACATGGACACCGTCGCACCCGAGGAAGAACAGATCGTGCTGCTCGACGAGGACGGCCGTGCCGTCGGCGTCGCGCCGAAAATCGCCTCCCACCACGAGAACACCCCGCTGCACCTGGCGTTCACCTGCTACGGCTTCGACCGCGACGGCCTGTTCCTGGCGACCCGCCGCGCGGCCACGAAGAAAACCTGGCCGGGTGCGTGGACCAACACCTGCTGCGGGCACCCGGCACCGGGCGAGCACCTGTTCGACGCGGTCTCCCGCAGGCTCGCCGCCGAACTGGGCGTGCGCGCGGCCCGGCTCGACGTGGTGGTGCCCGCGGTCCGCTACCGGGCGAGGATGGACAACGGAATCGTCGAGAACGAGATCGGCCCGGTCGTACGCGCGGTCCTGCACGACACCCCGGCGCCGAACCCGGACGAGGTCGCCGGCCTGCGATGGCTGCCCTGGACCGCCTGGCTGGCCGAGGCCCGCCACGGCACACCCGCCGTAGCCCCGTGGGTGGCCTACGCCCTGGACGCGCTCGCGCCCCTGGGCCCCCACCCGCGACGCTGGCCCACCATCGGCACCGACCGCTGGATGCCGGCCCTGCGCGAGACCCCTACCGGGAGGCGCCATGCCTCGTGAACCACACCTGGACATCCCGTTCGACTGGCACCCCAACCCGGAGCTGCCCGCGGCACGCGAACGCCACATCGTGTGGGCGCGCCGGTTCGGGCTGCTGGACGACCCCGGCCTTGCCCGCCGATACACCGCGTCCAACACCGTGGACATCGCCACGTTTCTCGCCCCGGACGCCCGCGGCGCCGGCCTGGACCTGATCGTCGACCTGGCGGGATGCTTCTTCCTGTTCGACGACCAGTTCGACCTGCCCCCGGGCCAGTGGCCCACCGACGCGGTCGCCCTGTGCCACGACTGCATGAACGTGGTCACCTCGAACTCACCCGCGGCGCCCGGCACGGCACGACTGCTGGCCGCGTTCGCCGACTTCTGGCAGCGCACCCTGGCCGGACGCCCCGCGTGGTGGCGCGCCCTCATCATCGCCGACTGGATCGGCTACTTCGAAGGATGCCTGACCGAAGTGACCGCCCACCACACGGCAGGCTCGCGAATCGGCGTCGACGACTACCTCGCCTACCGCCGCGCCACCATCGGCCAGCGACCGACGGTGGACACGATCGAAGCCGCGCTCGGCTGCGACATCCCCAGCACCGCCCGGACAAGCCCGCTGCCGGCCGCGATGCTGACACTCACCGTGGAAGCCAACCTCCTGATCAACGACTACTACTCACTGGAAAAGGACGAGGCCTGCGACACCCCCAACCTGATCACCAGCCTCATGCACGACCGTGGCTGGAGCCGATCACGGGCAGTGGCGCAGGTGGCCGAGCAAACAGCGCGACTCGCCCACCGGTTCCTCACCCTCAAACAGGACATCCCCGGCCTGTGTGACCAGCTCGGCCTGAACGCACACGACCGCGAACACGTCCACCTCTACATCGACATCCTGCAGAACACCGTCGTGGGCAGCGCACGCTGGAGCGAAGTCGCCGACCGCTACACCCCCGCCGCCGTCAGCCAGGTCGCACGCACCGGCAGCGGAGTATGGCAACACGACACCACCCTCGCACCACTACCGAACCAACCCACCACCCCGTCAACGTGGTGATCCCACAACGGTGACAAAGAGAACCCACAATCGGCGACAGAGGGAGTGTTCCAAGATCGGTGTTTCCGGCCCGACACGCCGGGCTGAGGTCCGGCGGGATGGGCACTGTGAGTGATGACATCGGACCTTGTGAGTC
>NZ_JBHYIQ010000122.1:16754-27594 GCF_042739895.1 Amycolatopsis sp. NPDC059021 | reverse complement strand
AACTACCGGGCGCGCACGGCCAACCCCCCCTAACTTTGATCCGGGGGCTCGTGGCGTGTTCCGTTACGGCCTCCTTTACAGCGTTGAGCGCTGTAAAGGAGGCCTTCACGGCATGTCCGGCGTTGCTCTGGGCACGAGGTGCACCGAGGGACGCCTTCGGTGCGTTGGCCGCACCGAGGGACGCTCTCGTCGCACTGAACGCACCAAGGGCGTCCCTCGGTACGGTGCGGCCCGTCATGTCCCGAGCGACGCGGCGCGGACGGTGAACGTCCCGAACGGAGCGTTCGCGACATCGCCGCAGCGCTCATTCCCACCGCTGGCGCCCAAGCCTGGCCCCCCGTGATCCGGCGGAGCGTCAGTGGCGTTGGGGTTGCAGGGTTTTCGACCAGAGGGACGTGCCGGTGGCGTCACGCAGATCGACGGTCAGGACGCCCGAAGCGCCGTCGATGTTCAGCTCGCCGAAGTGCTGGTAGCCATCGGCGGGTGAGGTGTTGGCGGCGGGCGGGGCGTGCACGAACACCGCTTCCGGACCGAACGTCGGGTCGAGCTTGTTCGGCCCGAACGCGCCCGCGTTGAGCGGCCCCGAGACGAACTCCCAGAACGGCTCGAAGTCCCCGACCGCCGCGCGGTCCGGCGAGTAGTGGTGGGCCGCGGTGTAGTGCACGTCCGCGGTGAGCCACACGACGTTGCGGACGCGGCGGCGCGCGATTTCGCGCAGCACCCAGTGCAGTTCCGTCTCGCGGCCGCCGGGTGCGCCGGGCAGGCCGTTCGCCACCGCCTCGATCCCGCTGGGGCTGTCGGGCACGACGAGCCCGATCGGCATGTCCGCCTGGATGATCTTCCAGGTCGCGGTACTGCGGTCGAGCGCGCCGACGAGCCAGCGTGCCTGCTTGTCACCGAGGATGTGGCCGGGTTTCGTCTGGTCCGAGGTGTTCGCGTCGCGGTAGGTCCGCATGTCGAGCACGAAGATCTCGGCACGGCTGCCGTACCGGAAGTTGCGGTACACCCGACCGTCGACGGCCTGGCGCGCGTCGATCGGATGCCATTCGTGGAAGGCCTGGAACGCGCGCGGCGCGAGGACATCGACGCGCTTTTCGGTGTATTCGGGGCGGTCGTTGAGAATCTCGCCCGGGTACCAGTTGTTGACGACCTCGTGGTCGTCCCACTGGGCATAGACGGGAACCTCGGCGGCGAACCGGCGGAAATGCTCGTCGAGCCGGTTGTAGGCGTGCTGGCCGCGATACTCGTCGAGCGTCTCGGCCACCTTCGCCTTCTCCGGCGTCATGACGTTGCGCCAGGTGCGACCGCCGGGCAGCGTCACGGTCTCGGTCAGCGGCCCGTCGGCGTACACCGTGTCGCCGCTGTGCAGGAAGAGATCCGGCCGCCGGTCGGCCATCGCGCCGAAGATCGTCATGCCGCCCCGCGAGGTGTCGATCCCCCAGTTCTGGCCGACGACGTCGCCGCTCCAGAGGATCCGGGTGTCCCGGCGCCCCACTGGCGCGGTAGCGAACCGGCCGGTCAGCGGCTCGCTGCACGTCCGGCCGTCGAGCGCCTCCGCAGTGACGCGGTAGTGGATCTCGGTACCCGGCGGCAGCCCCGCGACGCGCACCTTGCCGGTGCCGCCGGTATCGGGCGAGACCACCGGGCCGGCGACGCGGCGCGTGTGCCGGAACGACTCGTCCCGCGCGATCTCGACGATCAACCGCGACGGGCGGTCCGCGCGCGACCAGACGATGCCGGAGCCGGCGGTGACGTCGCCGGACTGGACGCCGTGGGTGAGGATCGGGCGGTCACGACGGACGAGCGCGGGCGCGGCGCCCGCGACGCCGGGCAGGAGCAGGCCCGCGGCGAGCGCGCCCGCTCCGGTGAGCCCGGCCTTGAAAAGGGCACGGCGGGAGGGTGGGGACAGTTCGGTCATGCGCGGTTTCTATCCCGCGTTCCGGGCGGGAGGGCCAACTGCGCGTGTCCCGGTGATGAACGGACACCGGTGTGGTCCGTTCGCCCATTGTCCCGTCGCGCGGCGCCTGGCTAGCTTGATCACGAAATTCCACGACCCGGGAGTGACCATGCGCCGCTTACTGGCGTTCCTGACCGTCTTACTGTCGGCGTCCGCGCTGCTCACCCCGGCCGCCACGGCGGCGGAGGCCGGGCACGCGGTGATCCGCTACACCGAGCACGGCATACCGCACATCCTCGCGAAGGACTTCGACGGGCTCGGCTACGGCTATGGTTTCGCCGCCGCGCGGGACAACATCTGCGAGCTGGCGAACACCTATCTGACCGTCGAGGCGCGGCGCTCGGCGTTCCTCGGGCCGGACGGCTCGGGTGACGCCGCGCTGAGCAGTGCGCGGACGAACCTGGAAAGCGATCTCCATTTCCAGGCGATCAACGATTCCGGGGTGGTGGAACGGCTCGCCGGGGCGCCCGCGCCGCAGGGCCCGCGCCCCGAGGTGCGCGAGATCATCACCGGCTACACCCATGGTTTCAACGCCTATCTGGCGAAGACCGGCGGTGCCGGGATCGCCGACCCGGCCTGCCATGACGCCCCATGGCTGCGCCCGATCACCGAACTCGACGTCTACCGCCATCTCTACGCCATCACGACGATCGCGGGTGGCGGCGCGCTGGTGAGCGGGACGGTGAACGCCGGACAGCCGTCGGCCGCGGCGGCTCCCGCCACGCCGGCGCCGGACGCCGCGACACGGATCGCCGCCGCGGTCCGGACGGCGCTGGGCACCGGCGAGCTCGGCAGCAACGGGATCGCCGTCGGCAAGGACGGCACCGCGTCCGGATCGAGCGTGCTGCTGGGGAATCCGCACTATCCGTGGCAGGGCGGGCGCCGGTTCTGGCAGGCACAGCTGACGATCCCGGGCCGTTTCGACGTCTCCGGCGGGAGCATGCTCGGGATCCCGCTGATCCAGATCGGGCACACCGCCGACGCCGCGTGGACGCACACGGTCGCGACACCGATCACGTTCGGCCTCTTCGAGCTCCCGCTGACGCCCGGCGATCCGACAAGCTACGTCGTGGACGGCAAGGCGGAGAAGATGTCGGCGCGGACGGTGCGCGTCGAGGTCCGGGAGGCGGACGGCACCCGCCACCAGGTGGAGCGCACGATCCACGGCACCCGCTACGGCCCGGTCATCACCTCGGTCGGCGGCACCTCGCTGCCGTGGACGGCCAAGTCGGTGTACGCGTTGCGCGACGCCAACGCCACCAACCTGCGCGCGCTGAACACGTGGTTCGAGCTCGACCGGGCCCGCAGCACCGGTGCCATCGTCGACGCGCTTTCGCGCACCCAGGGCGTCCCGTGGGTCAACACCGTCGCGACCGATCGCGCGGGCAACGCGCTCTACGCGGACATCCAGGTCGTGCCGCATGTCACCGACCAGCAGGCGGCCGACTGCGGGACCCCGCTGGGACGCCTGTTGTTCCCCGCCTCTGGAGTGTCCATTCTGGACGGTTCACGATCCTCGTGCGGCTGGGGATCCGACCCCGGCGCCATCGAGCCCGGTCTGTTCGCCCCGTCCCGGCTGCCGCAGCTGCAGCGCCGCGACTACACGCTCAACACCAACGACAGCGCCTGGCTCGCCAACGCGCACGCCCCGATCACCGGCTACCCGCGCATTGTCGGTGACCTCGGCACCCAGCGGTCCGACCGGACGCGAGAGGCGTTGATCACCACCGAGGAAGCCTTGGCACACGGCGGTTTCACCACCGAGTCGATGCGGGCGACGTTGTTCGCCGACCGCAGCCGCACCGCCGAGCTGGCCGCCGCGGACACCGCGAAGATGTGCGCGGCCTTCCCCGGCGGGCAGGCGCCGTCCTCGCAGGGCCCAGTGCCGGTCGGCCCGGCCTGCGCGGCGCTCGCGAACTGGGACCACCATTACACACTGGACTCCCGTGGTTCCCTGCTGTTCCAGCGATTCGCGCAGCGGCTGGGCGGCCCGGCCGGGTCGCCGTGGCGGGTCCCGTTCGACCCGGCGCACCCGCTCACCACGCCGAACACTCTGGACACCGCCAGTGCCGCGGTCCAGCGGGCGTTCGGGGACGCGGTGGCCGAGCTGCGTGCCGCGGGTATCCCGGCGGACGCGCCTCTCGGCGAGCATCAGGGTGTCACCCGCAATGGTGAGCGCATCCCGCTCCACGGCGCGCCGGGGACGGTGGGCGTGCTCAACGTGCTCACCCCGGTGTGGCAGGGGGCGGCGGGCAACGCCGAGGTCGTGCACGGGTCGAGCTTCATCCAAGTCGTCGGGTTCGGGCCGGGGCCGTGCCCGGACGCCTCGACGCTGCTGACCTACTCGCAGTCCCAAGATCCGACCTCGCCGTACTTCTCGGACCAGACCAAGCTGTTCTCGAAGGGACAGTGGGTGCGGGAGCGCTTCTGCACGGCCGACATCCTGAGTTCCCCCGCGCTGCGGACCGTCATCCTGCGTTAGGTGCGGCGGACGTCAGTACGCCGTGAGCCCACCGTCGACCACGAACTCCGCGCCGGTGACGAACGAGGATTCGTCACTCGCCAGGAACAGCATCACCGGCGCGACCTCGGCCGCCCGGCCCGCACGGCGCATCGGGGTGCGCGCGATGTCCGGCTGCCGGTCCCCCTGCTCGTCGAGCAGGTCCTGGATCATCGGGGTCGCGATGACCCCGGGGTGCACCGAATTGACCCGGACACCCCGGGTGGCGTACTCCACCGCGGCGGTCTTGGTCAGCAGGCGCACCGCGCCCTTGGACGCCTGGTACGCGGCCGCCGCCCCGCTGCCGACGAGCCCGAGGACCGACGACGTGTTGATCACCGAGGCGCCGCCGGACGCGCGCAGCATCGGCATCGCGGCCTTCATGCCCAGCCAGGTGCCGGTCTGGTTGACCGCGATGACCCGGTCCCACGCCTCCTGGCCGGTCTCCTCGATGCCGGGCCAGTCCACGATCCCGGCGACGTTGACCAGGATGTCCAGCTTGCCGAAACGCCGGCGCACCAGGTCGATGACCGCGTTCCAGCGCTGGAACGACGAGACGTCGAGCGGTGCGGCGACGACTTCGGCGCCGCCGCCGGCCAGCCGCGCCGCGAGGGCTTCCACGTCGTCACCGGCGACGTCGGTGACGACGAGCTGGGCCCCTTCACGAGCGAACAGCTCCGCGGTGGCCTGACCGATGCCGCCGGTCGCCCCGGTGATCAGTGCGACCTTGCCGGTCAGTCTTCCTGTCATGGTTCTTCCTCTTCTCCGTGAACTTGAACGTGCTCAGGCGGCCGTGTAGCCGCCGTCGGCCGCGACGACGGCACCGGTGACGAAGCCGGCGCGCGGGGAGGCGAGGAAGCCGATCACTTCGGCGATCTCCTCGGGGCTCGCGACCCGTTTCAGCGGGTGTGCTTCGCCGAACGAGCGCAGGTATTCCCTGCTGTCGGGGCGAAAACTGTCGAGCAGGTCGGTCTCGATGACGCCGGGCGCCACGACGTTGGCGCGGATCCCGTGCGGACCGCCTTCCAGCGCGAGCACCTTGGTCAGCTGGGCCAGCGCTCCCTTGGACGCGCTGTAGGCCGAGCCCCCGGTGAAACCGACGCTGCAGGCGAACGATCCCACGGTGACGATCGCCCCGCCGCCACGCTCCCGCATGACCCGGAAGGCTTCCCGGGAGTGCAGGAACGCCGCACGGGCGTTGACGGCCAGCAAGGTGTCCCAGTCGTCCGCCGTGGTTTCGGTGACCGGCTTGTTCACCGACCGGCCCGCGTTGCTGACCAGGATGTCGAGACCGCCGAACCGCTCCACCGCGGTGGCCACGGACCGTATCGCCGTCTCCTCGTCCGCCACGTCACCGACCAGTGCGGTCACACCGTCGAGCCCGGCCGTCCACTCGCGGACGCTCGGCCGGATGTCGGTGGCGACCACCTGCGCGCCCCTGGCGTGCAGCCAGGTGACGGTCGCCGCGCCGACGCCGCGCGCCGCACCGGTGACGAGCGCGACCTTGCCGTCCAGTTCGCCTGTCATGTCGTGACTCCTTCGCAGTTGCTCTGCGACCGAGTCTGGGACGCGGCGACGGCCGGTGGGAGGGCACGCTTTGCCTGGGTCCGGCAGACCCAGGCAAAGCCCGTTGGTCCGGCCTAGCCTGGAGTCATGAGCGAGTCGAGCGCATGAGCAGCGGAGCACTGGGTGAGTTCCTGCGCGCACACCGCGCGCGGCGATCCCCGGAGGAGGCGGGCCTGCCCTACTCCGGGCGGCGGAAGGTGCCGGGGCTGCGGCGGGAGGAGGTCGCCGTGCTCGCCGGGGTCAACGCCGACTACTACACGCGCCTCGAACAGGGCCGCGAAACCCATCCCTCGCCGCAGGTGCTCGACGCGCTGTGCCGGGCGCTGGATCTCGGCCCGGACGCCCGCGAGCACCTGCACCGGCTGGCGGGGACGGTGCCGGGCACCGGTCCGGAACCCGTGCGGCGGACCGTGAGCCCGCAGTTACGCGGGCTGATGGACGGCTACCGCGACACCCCGGCGTTCGTTCTCGACCGCACGCTGGACGTGCTGGCCACCAACGCGCTGGCCGACGCGTTGTTCTCACCGTTCCGCGTGGCGGACAACCTCGCCCGCATGACGTTCCTCGATCCCGCCGGACGGCATTTCTACGCGCAGTGGAACCGGACGGCGCAGGCCACCGTGGCGAACCTGCGGATGGCCGAGGGATTCGCCCCAGGGGACCCCGGCCTGCTGCGCCTGGTGGCCGAACTCGGCGACGGCAGCGAGGAGTTCCGCGCCCTGTGGGACTCTCACCAGGTGCGGGGCAAGACCCTCGAACCCAAGCAGCTGGTCCATCCCGATGTCGGTCCGCTGACCCTGACCTACCAGGCCTTCGACGTGCGCGACGCACCCGGCCAGCAACTGGTCGTCTACCACGCGGAACCGGCGACGCCCAGTGCCCGCGCGCTGGCCCTGCTGGGCAGCCTGCACGCCACCACGCGCAGCGCGACCTGACCGTCCATTGTGGACCAGACGGTCCGTCAGGACTGCGGCTGCTGCTGGCTGGGCAGGGTGCCCGCGGCCATCCGGCGCGCGACGTCGCGGCGCAGCCACAGCACCCAGAGCCAGAAGGCGAGGAAGATCACGCCGAGGATCGCGACCGCGGGCAGCAGGAACGCCATCGCGATCAGCACCACCTGCAGCACCAGCACCACCGGGACGGCCCACGGGCGCTTGATGACCCCGCAGCACAGCAGCAGCGCGACCGCGATGGCGATCACGGCCCAGCCGGTACCGGTGCCGACCCCGCCGCCGAGCTTCGCGACCACCGGGATCGCGAGCGCGACCGTGATGGCCTCCATGATCAGCGAACCCGCCATGACGCCGCGGAACCCCTTCATCGGGTCCTTCGCGGGCTTCGGGACACTCTCCTCGCTCATCAGGCGGGCTCCTTCCCGAACAGTGTGCGTGCCTCGCCCGCGGTGACGACCGACCCGGTGACCAGCACCCCGCCGCCGGCGAGGGGCTCCTCCGGGTCGTCGCTCTGTTCGACGAGGCCGATCGCGGTCTCGATCGCCGTCTCCAGGCTCGATTCCGCCACGACGCGGTCCTCGCCGAAGATCGAGATCGCCACCTCGTTCAGCTCCTCCAGCGGCATCGAGCGCGGCGACGAGTTCCGGGTGACCACGATGTCGGACACCACGGGTTCGAGCGCGTCGAGGATGCCCCGCGCGTCCTTCTCCGCCATCACCCCGACCACGGCGACGAGCCTGCGGAACGCAAACTCCCCCGACACGGCGGTGGCGAGCGCGCGGGCGCCCATCGGGTTGTGCGCGGCGTCGAGCAGGACGGTCGGTGCCGCGCGGACGCGCTCCAGTCGTCCGGGGTTCTCGACCTCGGCGAACGCTTCGCGCACGGCTTCGAGCACGAGCTGCTTGTCCTTGCCCGCGCCGAAGAACGCCTCGACGGCGGCCAGCGCGAGCGCGGCGTTCGCGGCCTGGTGTTCCCCGTGCAGCGGAAGGAAGATCTCGTCGTAGACGCCGCCGAGGCCCTGCAGCTTCAGCAGCTGGCCGCCGACCGCGACCTCGCGCTCCAGCACGCCGAACTCGCTGCCCGCCCGCGCCACCGTGGCGTCCACCTCGATCGCGCGCTCCAGCAGCACCTTGAGCACGTCCTCGGACTGTTCGGCGATGACCGCGACGGAGCCGGGCTTGATGATCCCGGCCTTCTCCTTCGCCGCCGAAACCGGCTCGGGGCCGAGGTATTCGACGTGGTCGAGGCCGATCGGGGTGAGTACCGCGACATCGGCGTCGACGACGTTGGTGGCGTCCCACGCGCCGCCCATGCCCGCCTCGACCACCGCGGCCTCCACCGGCGCGTCGGCGAACGCGGCGAACGCCATCCCGGTGAGGATCTCGAACTTGCTCATCGCCACGCCGTCCGGATCGGCACCGTCCACCATGGACACATAGGGCGCGACGTCGCGGAAGAGGTCGACGTACTTCGCGGCCGGGATCGGCCGCCCGTCCAGCGCGATCCGCTCGGTGACCAGTTGCAGGTGCGGGCTGGTGTAGCGGCCGACACGCAGGCCCATCCTGGTGAGCAGCGCGTCGATCATGCGGCTCACCGAGCCTTTGCCGTTTGTCCCGGCGACGTGCAGCACCGGGTAGCCCTTGTTCGGCTCGCCGAGCAGCGTCATCAGCGCGGAGATGCGGGCGAGCGAGGGCTCGAGCTTCGTCTCCGGCCAGCGCTGGTTCAGCTCGGCCTCGACGGCCATCAGCTCGCGGCGTGCCTGCGGGCCGTCCGGGTCACCGTGGTCGGCCTGCTCGCCCTCGTCGTCGAGCTCGTGCGGGGGCTCGTCGCCGGTGTGCGCGAAGTCGGGCACCGGGCCGAGCGCGAGGTTGTCGCCGAGCTGCCCGATCCCGCCGATGCCCGCCCGCGAACCGCCGCCTGCGGCGAACGCCTCGTCGGGGCCGTCCAGCTCGGGATCGTGATCGTCGGTGCCCTCGTGTGCCCGCGCGCCCAGCTCGTCGACCCCGGCGAAGCTGTCCGGATCGGCCAGCTCCGGCCTGCGAGGCTCACGCTGCGCGGACTCTGAAGACTCCTCGAACGGTTCGTCCGCCTCTCGCGGCACTGACAACTCCCTAGACCCTGTGTCACCTGTCCAGACGAGTCTACGTGCGGCCGTCCTGGCACTCTCGACGCATGCCGTTCAACCACAACGACCACTACCACCCGTTGCTGCTCGGCCTGCTGCCGCCCGGTCCGGGTACCGCGCTCGACGTCGGCTGCGGGACCGGCCGGTTCGCGCGGCGGCTGGCCGCGGCGGGGATGACCGTGGACGCGCTGGACGCCTCGGGGCCGATGATCGAGAAGGCCGAGGCGCTGGGCTCGCCGGGTCCCGGCAAGATCGCCTACCGGCACGCGGACGTCACCACCGAATCGCTGCCGGAGGGGCACTACGACTTCATCTCGTGCATCGCTTCGCTGCATCACGTCCCGTTCGAGACGGTGACCGCGCTGCGCCGCGCGCTCGCGCCCGGCGGCGTGCTGGCCGTGCTGGGGCTGGGCAGTCCGAGCGCGGCGGTGGACTGGGGGATGTGGGTGACGGCCGCGCCGGTCAACGTGCTCGCGCGGCTCGTCGTGGCCGCCGGTGAACGGCTCAACGGCGGCACCGATTTCGTGCCGAAACCGCCGGTCAGGGACGAGACGCCGTCGATGACGAAGATCCGGCGCGAGTCGGCCCGGCTGCTGCCCGGGAGCACGGTCCGGACGCTGCTGTTCTGGCGATATCTGCTCACCTACCGTGAACCGGGCGGGTTCACCCGATCTGACACCACGGCCGGGTGAACCCTGGGCTCGACCACCCGATTGGCGGCAGGCAGCGGGATCCGCGCTGATTAGACGTGAATCCATGATGCGCATCGCTCGGATTCTGCTCACCGCCGCCGCTTCGGCCGTGCTGCTCACGACGTCGGCCGCCGCCGTTTCCGCCGCTCCCCGGGAAGCCGGTGTTCACCATTACGTCGCGCTCGGCGACTCGTACACGTCCGGCCCGCTGATTCCCGCGCAACGCTGGGATCCGCTCGGCTGCGGGAGATCGACGAACAACTATCCGTCCTTCGTGGCCAGGGCGCTGCACCCGGACCGCTTCACCGACGTCAGCTGCGGCGGCGCCAAGACCACGCACATGGTGACGCCGCAGGCGGTCCAGTTCGGCGGTGTGAACCCGCCGCAGTTCTCCGCGCTGCGGGCGAGCACGGACCTGGTCACCCTCGGCATCGGCGGGAACGACTCCGACGTGTTCGGCACGCTCGTCGGCACCTGCCCCGGGCTGCGGGCCACCGATCCGCACGGGAACCCGTGCCAGCGGCGGTACACCTCCGGCGGCACCGACACGATGAAGGCCGCCGTCGCGCGGACCGGTCAGGACGTCGTCACCGTGCTCAAGGGCATCCACCAGCGCTCGCCGCACGCGAAGGTGCTCGTGGTCGGCTACCCGCGCATCGCGCCGCCGAAGGGGTACTGCCCGGCCGTGCTGCCGTTCGCCGACGGCGACTACGGGTGGCTCGACAGCGTCGAACAGGCGTTGAACGCCGCGCTCGCGAAGGCGGTCGCTGCCGACGGCAAGGCGGTCTACGTCGACACCTACGGCCCGTCGCTCGGGCACGACGCGTGCGCGCGGGGCGGTGCGGCGTGGATCAACGGCCAGTACACGCAGCTGTTCGCGGCCCTGTCCTACCACCCGTTCCGCAGCGGCATGCTCGGCGTCGCGAACGTCGTCCTCGAGCACCTGACGTAGCGAGCGCCGGGGTGGTGGGGGTGGAACCCCCGGCCGCGCGGGGCGAGGCGGGCGAGCGGCGGGTGCGTATAGTGGTCGGCCGGCGCCCGCGCGGG
>NZ_JBHYIQ010000122.1:0-16744 GCF_042739895.1 Amycolatopsis sp. NPDC059021 | reverse complement strand
CTTTCCTCGCATGCCATGCGAGGAAAGTCCCCTTCAGCGCGTCTTACGAGAGGAACGTCCCCTTCAGCTCGCGGGCAGGGCGGCGAGGCGGGCGGTGATGCGGTCGATGTCGGCGACCGCGGTTTCCTTGCGCGCCTTGATCTTCTCGATCACGTGCTCGGGCGCCTTCGCGATGAAGGCCTCGTTGGCGAGCTTGCCCTCGGTCTGCGCGAGTTCCTTCTCCGCGGCACCGAGGTCCTTCTGGAGCCGCTTGCGTTCGGCCGCGACGTCGACCGTGCCGGAGAGGTCCAGTTCGACCGTGACGGTCCCGCCGGTGATCGCGACCTCCAGCGACGCGCTCGCGGCGAACCCGTCCTCCGGCGCGGTGAGCCGGACCAGCGAACGGATCGCGTCCTCGTGCCCGGCGACGTCGCCGAACCCATCGCCCGAGAGCCGCGAGGACACCTTCTGGCCCGGCTTGAGCCCCTGGTCGGCGCGGAACCGGCGGATCTCGGTGACGAGCTTCTGGACGTCGGCGATCCGCGTGTCGGCCTGGGCGTCGGCGTACCCGGAAGCCGGCGACGGCCAGGATGCGATCACCAGCGATTCGCCGCCGGTCAGCGCCTTCCACAGCTTCTCGGTGATGAACGGGATGAACGGGTGCAGCAACCGCAGCACGGTGTCCAGCACGTGCCCGAGCACCGCGCGGGTCGCCTCGACCCGTGCGGAATCGCCTTGGTACAGCTGGACCTTCGCCAGTTCCAGGTACCAGTCGCACAGCTCGTTCCAGGTGAACTGGTAGAGCGCGCCCGCGACCTTGGCGAACTGGAAGTCCTCGAACAGACCGTCCACTTCGGACACCAGCGCTTCGAGCCTGCCGAGGATCCAGCGGTCGGACTCGGTCAGCTCCGACGCCGGCGGGAGCGAACCCGCCGCGGTGGCGCCGTTCATCATCGCGAACTTGCTGGCGTTCCACAGTTTCGTGCAGAAGTTGCGGGAACCCGCCGCCCATTCGTCGGCCAGGGCCATGTCCGCGCCGGGGTTGGCGCCGCGGGCGAGGGTGAAGCGGGTGGCGTCGGCGCCGTAGGCGTCCATCCACTCCAGCGGGTCGATGACGTTGCCGCGCGACTTCGACATCTTCTTGCCCTGCGCGTCGCGGATCAGGCCGTGCAGGTAGACGTGGTCGAACGGCTGGGCGCCGTCCATCTCCTGGACGCCGAACATCATCATCCGCACGACCCAGAAGAACAGGATGTCGTAGCCGGTGGACAGCACGCTGGTCGGATAGAACTTCGCCAGGTCCGCGGTCCGCTCCGGCCAGCCCATGGTCGACATCGGCCACAGGCCGGAGGAGAACCAGGTGTCGAGGACGTCCGGGTCCTGCGTCCAGCCCTCACCGCTCGGCGGCTGCTCGTCGGGCCCGACGCAGACGACCTCGCCGTCGGGGCCGTACCAGACCGGGATCCGGTGGCCCCACCACAGCTGACGCGAGATCGTCCAGTCGTGCATGTTGTCGACCCAGTCGAAGTAGCGCTTCGCCAGCTCCGGCGGGTGGATCTCGGTGCGGCCGTCGCGGACGGCGTCGCCCGCCTTGCGCGCCAGCTCCTCGACCTTGACCCACCACTGCAGCGAAAGCCGCGGCTCGACCACGGTGTCGCACCGCGAGCAGTGCCCGACGGCGTGCACATACGGGCGCTTCTCGGCGACGATCCGGCCCAGCTCGCGCAGCGCGGCGACGACCGCGGGCCGTGCCTCGAACCGGTCCAGGCCCTCGAACGGCCCGGCGACGGTGATCTCCGCGCGCTCGTTCATGATCGTGAGCATCGGCAGGTCGTGGCGCCGGCCGATCTCGAAGTCGTTGGGGTCGTGGGCCGGGGTCACCTTGACCGCGCCGGTGCCGAACTCCGGGTCGACGTGCTTGTCGGCCACGATCGGGATGCGGCGGCCGGTGAGCGGCAGCTCGACCTCGGTGCCGACCAGGTGGGCGTAGCGCTCGTCGTCCGGGTGGACGGCGACCGCGGTGTCGCCGAGCATCGTCTCGGCGCGGGTGGTGGCCACGACGATGGCGTCGGCACCGTCGCCGTAGCGGATCGAGACGAGCTCGCCGTCGTCGTCGCTGTGGTCGACCTCGATGTCCGACAACGCCGTCTGGCAGCGCGGGCACCAGTTGATGATCCGCTCGGCGCGGTAGATCAGCCCGGCCTCGAAGAAGTTCTTGAACACCGTCTGGACGGCCTTGGACAGGTTCTCGTCCATGGTGAACCGCTCGCGGCTCCAGTCGACGCCGTCGCCGAGGCGGCGCATCTGGTCGAGGATCTTGCCGCCGTACTCGGCCTTCCACTCCCACACGCGCTCGACGAACTTCTCGCGGCCGAGGTCGTGCCGCGAAAGGCCCTCCCCGGCCAGCTGGCGCTCGACGACGTTCTGCGTGGCGATGCCGGCGTGGTCCATACCGGGCAGCCACAGCACCTCGTAGCCCTGCATGCGGCGGCGACGGCTCATCGCGTCCATCAGGGTGTGGTTGAGGGCGTGGCCCATGTGCAGGCTGCCGGTGACGTTCGGCGGCGGAAGTACGATCGAGAACGGCGGCTTGTCCGACCCGGCGTCGGCGGTGAAATACCCGGCGGCTACCCAGCCCTCGTACAGGGGGGCTTCTTCGGCGGCCGGGTTCCAGGCACCCGGGAGGTCGGTCTGCTGCTGCGGAGCGTTCTCGGTCACAATGGACCAGTCTACGAACCCGCCGCGGCGGGTTTCACTCGCCTTGCTCACCGGCCGTGACGATCATGAGGTAGGCGCCGGCGGATGGCGCGTGCGAGATGAAGGGGGAAGCGGTGGAGGACCCGGAAGACCGGCGCATCGAGACGCATCCGGACCTGATCGACCCGGAATGGCGCAAGCACGCCGAACTGGACGCGTGGCTGGGTGCGAAGAAGGAGCTCAAGAAGCGCCGCAAGCGGGAACGCCGCGCGCAGGGCTTCGGCGGCTACGGCAGCACCAGCCGGTGGCCGGGGATCGTGGCGATCACGCTGCTGATCGCGCTGGTGGCGACGACGGTGATCCTGCGCCAGGTGAACGGCCCCGGCGTCAACGATCCCGCGCGCCTGAACTACATCATGAACGGCGCGGCTCCGGCGGTCGAGCACCGGCCGGACGCGCTCACCCCGCGCTGACACCTTCCCCCGCCCCCGGTTTCGTCACCCCCTCCGGCTACCGAGCCGGGTAGGGGGCCTCGGCGTGTCCTGAATCTTCCGTTCATTCCTTCAGCGGTCCGGGTCGCGCTCATCGCACGCGCCCGGCCTCGGTGTGACAAGGGCGTCCCTGGGTGCGTCAGACGCACCGGGGGCGTCCCTCGGCACATCCCTCAGCCCAAGCCGCCAGAGTGGCGCACACCACGGGAAGATGCACAGCTGGAACTGCACAGCCTAGACTGTGCAGTATGGCTCCTGTTCCCGCCCACGTAGCCGAGACCGCGGGCTGGCTCCGCGGCGTCGTCGGCCAGTTGCGCCGCAGGCTTCGCCAGGTCGACAACGCCGACGTGCTGACGCCCTCGCAGTCGGCGGTGACCAGCAGGCTCCACCGCGAAGGGCCCGCCACGCAGGCCGAGCTCGCCGCCGCCGAGCACGTCCGCCAACAGTCGATGAGCGCCACCCTCGCCGTCCTCGACGAGCTCGGGTACCTCACCCGCACCCCGGATCCCGCCGATGGCAGGCGCACCGTCATCGGGCTTTCCGAGCTGGGCAGCAAGACCGTCATCGGCGTCCTCCAGCACCGGGACGAGTGGCTGGCGCAGGCACTCGCGAACGAGCTGACCGCGGAGGAACTGGAAACCGTGACCCGCGCGCTGCCCCTGCTGCAGCGCATCGCGCAACTGTGAAGGAGCACGCCACGACCACCCAGAGCGCAGCAACGAAGACCGCCCGCTTCGGCCCGAAACTGGTCACCCCGCTGGTGGCCGGAGCGGTGCTCAACCCGATCAACTCGACCCTCATCGCCGTCGCGCTCGTCCCGATCGGACAGGCCTTCGGCGCCGGGCCCGGCCAGACGGCCTGGCTCATTTCCGCGCTCTACCTCGCGACCGCCGTCGGACAGCCGGTGGTCGGCCTCCTCGTGGACCGCTACGGCGCCCGCCGGGTGCTCATCGGCGGCGCGGCCGTGGTCATCGCCGCCGGCGTCGCCGGGATGCTGCCGATCTCGGTCGGCTGGTTGACCGGTGTGCGCGCGCTGCTCGGCGTCGGCACCTGTGCCGGTTTCCCGGCCGCGATGGCGATCCTGCGGGAACGCGCCGAAGCGTCCGGACAGGGTGTCCCGGCACGGGTGCTGTCGGTGCTGGCCATGTCCTCGCAGACGATCATGGTGATCGGCCCGACGCTGGGTGGTGTGCTCATCGCGTTGTTCGGCTGGCCCGCGATCTTCGCGGTCAACATCCCGCTCGCCGGTGCCTCGCTGCTGCTCGCGCTGTTCTGGGTGCCGAAGGACGACCTTCGCGACAAGGGCGAGCGAGCGCCGATCGACGTCATCGGAATCGTGCTCTTCGCCGCGACACTGCTCGCACTGCTGCTCTACCTGATGGACCCGGGCGTCGCCGATCTCTACCTGTTAGCCGCCGCGGTGGTCATCGGTGCGGTGCTGGTCCTCGTCGAACTCCGTGTCCGGCGGCCGTTTCTGGACCTGCGGATGCTCGCCGCGAACCGGGCCATCCTGCGCACCTACCTGCGGCAGGGCCTGAGCTTCCTGGCCATCTACGCGATCATGTTCGGCTACGCGCAGTGGCTGGAGACCGCGCGGCACCTGAGCGAGGAGGCCGCCGGGGCGATGCTGCTGCCGATGTCGGCGGTCGCGGTCGGCGCGGCCGCGTTCTCCGGACGCGCCACCGGCGTCCGGGCCCGGCTCGTCACCACCGCCGTCGCGCTGACCGGCGGATCGGTGCTGCTGCTGTTCGTGGGCGAGCACACCTGGTTCGGGGCGCTGCTGGCGCTGACCGCGATGTTCGGCCTCGCCCAGGGGCTGACCAGCGTGGCCAACCAGAACCGGCTCTACCGCGAAGCACCCGCCGAGCAGATGGGCACCGCGAGCGGGCTGTTCCGCTCGGCGCAGTACCTCGGCGCGATCGTGGCCTCGACGCTCATCGCCCAGTGCTTCGGCGACCACGCCGGTGACGAGGGCCTGCACCGGCTGGCGATCGCGCTCGTCGTCGTCAGCGTGATCCTGCTCGCGGTGACCGTCTTCGACCGGGGCCTGCGCGAGCGTGGCCGAACCGCCGGCCACGGGGAATAGGACCCCCGGTTTACGCCCGCGCGGAGAAGGCGCACGATGAGCGGGTGACGCGTGATGCACCGACCGACGACATCGACGAAGCCCGGCTCGAAACCGGCAAGCCCAAGGGGTACGCGGCGGGGATACCCGGCGTAGCCGTTTCGCTCGTCCGCGGTGTCGAGCAGATGGGTGCCGGGCGGACGGTCCGCACCCTGCGCCTGCTGAACCAGCGCGAGGGCTTCGACTGCCCCGGCTGCGCGTGGCCCGAGCCGCGCGAGGCCGACGGCGAACACCGCAAGCTGGCCGAGTTCTGCGAGAACGGCGCGAAGGCCGTCGCGGAGGAGGCCACGAAGCGGCGCGTCGGGCGGGAGTTCTTCGCGACGCACTCAGTCGAAGAACTGAACACCAGGACCGACTTCTGGCTCGGCCAGCAGGGCAGGCTCACCGAGCCGTTCGTGCTGCGCGAGGGCGCGACGCACTACGAGCCGATCTCGTGGGACGACGCGTTCACGCTCGTCGCGGACAAGCTGCGCGAGCTGGACGACCCGAACGAGGCGGTCTTCTACACCTCCGGCCGCACCAGCAACGAGGCCGCGTTCCTCTACCAGCTGCTGGTGCGGTCCTACGGAACGAACAACCTGCCGGACTGCTCGAACATGTGCCACGAGTCCTCCGGCGCGGCACTGTCGGCGGCCATCGGCATCGGCAAGGGATCGGTGACGCTGGCCGACGTGCACCACGCGGACCTGATCGTGGTCGTCGGCCAGAACCCGGGCACGAACCATCCGCGGATGCTCTCGGCACTGGAAACGGCGAAGGGGCACGGCGCCAAGGTCATCGCCGTCAACCCGCTGCCCGAGGCCGGACTGATGCGGTTCAAGAACCCGCAGAACGTCCGGGGCATGATCGGCAAGGGCACCGCGCTGGCCGACGAGTTCGCGCAGATCCGCCTCGGCGGGGACCTCGCGCTGTTCCAGGCGATCGGGCATCTCCTGCTGTCCTGGGAGGACGAAGCGCCGGGCTCGATCGTCGACCAGGCCTTCGTCTCGGACACGACCACCGGGTTCGAGGACTACGCGAAGCACCTGCGCGAGATCAACTGGTCCGACGTCGAAACCGCGACCGGGCTGGAGCGCGGGCAGATCGAACGGATCGCGCGGATGATCGCGACATCCGAGCGCACGATCTACTGCTGGGCGATGGGACTCACCCAGCACAAGCACGCCGTGCCGACGATCTCCGAGGTCACGAACCTGGCGCTGCTGCGCGGGATGATCGGCAAGCCCGGCGCCGGGCTGTGCCCGGTCCGCGGGCATTCGAACGTCCAGGGCGACCGCACGATGGGCGTCTGGGAGAAGATGCCGGAGGCGTTCATGGACGCGCTGGCCGCCGAGTTCGGGATCCAGGTCCCGCGCGCGCACGGCTGGGACGTCGTCGATTCGATCCGCGCGATGCGCGACGGCCGCGGCAAGGTGTTCTTCGCGATGGGCGGCAATTTCGCCGCCGCCACCCCGGATTCGGAGCGGACCGAGCAGGCACTGCGGTCCTGCGCGCTGACCGTCCAGGTCTCGACGAAGCTCAACCGCTCGCACGTGGTGCCCGGCAAGACCGCGTTGATCCTGCCGACGCTCGGGCGCACCGAACGGGACGTGCAGGCCGCCGGCGAGCAGTTCGTCACGGTCGAGGACTCGATGTCGCAGGTGCACATGTCGCGCGGCAGGCTGGCCCCGGCGGACAAGGAGCTGCGCTCGGAGGTCGCGATCATCTGCGGTGTCGCGGAAAAGCTGCTGGGTCCGGACCACGCCGTGCCGTGGCGGGACTTCATCGGCGACTACGACCTGATCCGCGACCGGATCAGCCGCGTCGTCCCCGGCTGCGCGGACTACAACAAGCGCGTCCGCGAGCCGGACGGCTTCGTCCTGCCGCACCCGCCGCGCGACTCGCGCCAGTTCACCGGGACGTCCACCGGCAAGGGCAATTTCACCGTGTCGGAGCTGGAATTCCCGCAGGCGCCCGCCGGACGGTTGCTGTTGCAGACCATGCGCAGCCACGACCAGTACAACACCACGATCTACGGCCTGTCCGACCGCTATCGCGGCGTCGAGAACGCGCGCCGCGTGGTCCTGGTCAACCCGGACGACCTCGCCGCGCTCGGCGTCGCCGACGGGTCGATGGTCGATCTGGTGTCGGAGTGGAGTGACGGCGACCGCCGCGCGCCGCGCTTCCGCGTGGTGGCGTACCCGACCGCGCGCGGCTGCGCGGCGGCGTACTTCCCCGAGGCGAACGCCTTGGTACCGCTGGACTCCGTGGCCGAGAAGTCGAACACGCCGGTGTCGAAGGCGATCGTGATCCGGCTGGAGGCCGCGGTCTCCTGACCCTTTGGGGCCGTCGATAGGGCGGACTCCGGGGCATACCTCCGCTTGGCGGTGGTGGCAGGGCCTCGCCGGGGTGACGGTGAAGGCATCCCGCTTTTACCGGACAAACCGGAAGGCCTTGCCATGTCACGAAGATCGACCCTGCGCGCGTTCGCCGCCACCGCCGCCGCACTGCTGTTCGCCGTCCTACCGGGGCTCGGGCCGGCAGCCGCCGCCGTCCCGGCCCCGCCTCCGCTCCCGTTCGTCTCCCAGCTCGATCTCTTCTGCCAGGCCACGGATCCCTACACCCCACCGCCGACGTCGGTATCGGTCAAGCACCTCAACCCGGTGCTGGAGAAGCTGGGCGGCGACACGTTCCGGCTCGGCACCCGTGACCAGCTCTGCGTTCCCGTCGCGAAGAACGGCAAGATCCCGCCCAAGGGCATCGTCGAGTTCGTCCAGTGGGTGGACCTCTCGTGCTATCGGGTCCAGGGCCGGACCGTCGAATTCCCGTTGCGGTTGAGCCATCTCAACCCGGTGGTCCGGGAACTCGGCGCGCGGGACACCGAGGGCGTCCTCGGCACGCCGGAGCAGCTGTGTGTTCCGGTCGCGAAGAACGGCAAGATCCCGCCGCCGGACGTCCTGCGTTTCGTTCAGCACATCGACCTGGCCTGCTACTCGCTGAAACCGCAGGACGCGCTGGGGATTCCGTTGACACTGAGCCATCTCAACCCGCTGCTGGCGGGCCTGCCGAAATTCGACGTCCGGGTGACCGAAGCCCGTAGCCTCTGCGTCCCGGTGTTCAAGAGCGGCGACGAGATTCCCGGCGACGTCCTGAACACCGTGCGCTGGGTGGATCTGGAGAAGTTCGACGTCGTCGGCGGCCCGAACCCCGGCCCCGCCGTGCTGACGCTGAAGCTGACGCACCTGAACCCGGTGCTGGCCAAGCTCCCGGTCGAGACCGCGAAGGTCGCCGGACGAGGGCAGCTGGCCTTGCCGGTCGCCAAGAACGGTGTTGTGCCACCGGAGAAGTGAGTCAGTCCACGCAGACCACGCCACCGGAGGTGATCGGCGCGTCGGTGTCGGGCGCGCCCGGCGCTCCACCGCCGCCGTTCACCCCCGGCCCGGAGTAGACCTGCCCGAGCACGACCTCGATATGCCCGGCCGTGACCGAAGTGGACAGTTCCGTCGCCAACCCGCCGAGTTGCTTCGCGATTTCCGCGCCGCGTTCGGCGAGATCCGCGGGGAAACGCACGACCGACGTCCGCCGCGCCGGCGCGTTGCTCGTCTCACCTGGCGTGAAACCCTTGTCCCGCAACACATCCGCGACACGTCCGGCGAGTCCGGCCTTACCTCCGGCGTTGGCGACGTCGACGGTCGGTCCCGGAGGCGTGGGGGTGGCCGTGCCCTGCTTGCCGATGAGCCCGGCCGCGAAAGCCTTGACCTGTGCGGGATCCACCTGCACCGCGGTCCACGCAGGATGCTGCGGGTTGTAGCGGTAGTCCGGGTTCACCACCGGAACCGTGCCGAACTGGATACCACCGCCGGTCACCCCGCGCATCTGGGCCACGAAGTCGAGCAGGTTCCATCCCTCGTCGAGCACCACCGACCGCTTCACCGCGTCGATGAGGTCGGACAGCTTGGCGGGATTCGCCAGTGTGCCACCGGAAAGCACTTTCTTGGCGAGCGAGGCGAGGAAGACCTGCTGGCGGCGCACGCGGTCCAGGTCGCTGCGCGGCAGGTTTTCCCGCTGCCGCACGAAGGCGAGCGCGTCGGCGCCGGAGATCGTCTGCTCGCCCTTGCGGAAGTTCGCGCCGGAGTTCTCGTCCTTCGTGGCATTGTTCAGGCAGACGTCGACGCCGCCGACCGCCTTGCTGATCTCGTAGAAGCTCAGCAGGTTGACCTCGGCGAAATGGTCGATCTTGACGCCGGTGAGGTCCTCGACCACCTGCCGCGTCGCCCGGCGGCCCGCGGTCAGCGCGGCCTGGGTGGCCTTCGCCTTGTCGGTTTCCCCGGCCCGCTGCTGCCGCTCGGCCTCGGCGAGTTTCGCGGTCCCGAAGGCGGAGTTGATCTTGTCCTTGCCGCCCGGCATCGAGACGTAACTGTCACGCGGGATCGAGAACGCGTGGACGTCGTGTGTGCCGTTCGGGATGCGCAGCACGATGAGCGTGTCGGTCAGGTCGTCGCCGTTGGCGCCCGCTCGCAGCTCGCGCAGCATGTCCGCGGACAGCGGGTTGCCCTGCCCGTCGGTCCGCGAGTCCCGGCCGACGAGCAGGATGTCCAGCGAGCCGTCGGCGGGTTGTTCCCCGGGCTTGGCCTCGCCCTCCTCGCCGATGACGTCGCTTCTCGTGACCCCGTCGAGCGATTTGAGCGTCGAGTAGCCGTAGGCCGACCCGGCGAAGACGACCAACGCGAGACCCGCGACCACGGCCTTTGCTGCACTGTGCACGCATCTACAGACGCGCGGCCTCGCCTTTCAGCTGCAAAAGTGGCCCGGATCACAGCTCAGGTTCGCAGGTGGGACGCGCCGTTCAGGTCGAGGATCGCCCCGGAAGCCCAGGTCGCGGCAGGTGAGGCGAGATAGACGACGGCCGCGGCGACCTCGTCGGCTGTCCCGACGCGCCCGAACGGGCTCTGTCCACGGAGGACATCTCCGGACTCCCCGGTCAGCCGATCAGCGACGCGCTCGGTCGCGGTGAAACCGGGCGCCACCGAGGTGACCGCGATCCCGTGCGGGGCAAGGGATACAGCGAGCGACTGACCGAACGCGTGCAGTGCCGCCTTGCTCGCACCGTACGCGGGGTGGCTGGGCTCGCCGCGGAACGCGCCCCGCGAACCGATGTTGACGATCCGGCCGGGCTCGCCGCGGTCGATCATGTGCCGGGCCACGCAGTAGGTGACGTTCGCGGCGCCGAGGAGGTTGACATCGACCATGCGGCGCCAGATCCGCTGCCAGTCCATATAGGACACCTCGGGCACGGCGTGCGCCGTGGCCTCGGAGGTCGCGACGGCGGCATTGTTGACGAGCACGTCGACGCCGTCGAGAGCTGCCTCCGCGGTGTCGGCGATGCGTTGCGCCGCAACGGGATCACCGAGGTCGCCCGAGACGAGGATGTGGCCCTCGCCGGGCAGCGAAGCACGGGTTTCCTCCGCATCCTCGACGCGCGACGCATAGTGGACCGCGACCCGGTGGCCCTGCTCGGCGAACGCCCGCGCGACGGCGCGTCCGATACCGCGTGACGCGCCGGTGACGAGAACGCCGGTCATCGGGCGAACAACTGCGACTCGTCGCGGAAAGCCTTGAACTCCAAGGCGTTCCCGGCCGGATCGTGCAGGAACATCGTCCACTGCTCGCCCGGCTCCCCGGCGAACCGCCGGTACGGCTCGATGACGAACCGGGTGTCCGCGTCCTTCAGCCGCCCGGCCAGCACGTGGAACGCGTCGACGTCCAGCACGAGGCCGAAGTGCGGCACCGGCACGTCGTGACCGTCGACGGGATTGCGCCCGGCCTCGGCCCGCGCTCCCGGCACGACGTGTGTGACCACCTGGTGGCCGTGGAAATCCCAGTCCACCCACTGGTCGGCGGACCGGCCCTCGGCCAGGCCGAGCACGCCCCCGTAGAACTCACGGGCGCGGCCGAGGTCGTCGACGGGGATGGCGAGATGGAAGGCAGGACGGCTGCTCATGGCACTCCTTCGAGTCGGGATGTCCCCACCTTGACTCGTCCATGTTCGAATGTCAACATTAGGACATGAACGCCACACCGCTGCGGCCCGCAGCCCGTCGAGGCCTCGCCGACGAGGCGGCCGACCGTGTCCGGGAAGCGATCTTCGGCGGCCATTTCCCGCCTGGCGCCCCGCTGCGCGAGGTCGAACTGGCCGCGTCGCTGGGCATCAGCCGCGGCTCGGTGCGCGAGGGATTGGCGGTGCTGGAACGCGAAGGGCTGGTCCGCGGCGGCTGGCATCGCCCGACGACGGTGACGGAGGTGACCGCGGCCGACGTCGAGGAGGTGTACTCGGTCCGCGCCGCGCTGGACCGCCTGGCCGCGCTCACCGCGCGTGCGAAGGCCACCGCCGAGGATTTCGCCGAGCTGGACGAGCTGGTCGCCGCGATGGCAGGCGAGGCGGGCGCGGACGCCGACGGTCCCCGCCTGCTCGCGCTCGACATCGCCTTCCACGACCGGATCTACGCGGCCGCGGGCAACCGCAGGCTCACCGAGGCGTGGCAGGCCGTGCGCTCGCAGGTGTTCCTGTTCCAGCTCCAGCGGATCTCGCTCGGCCACGCGCACTACCAGAGCCGCGTCGTCGCCGAACATCGCGAACTGGTGGCGCTGCTGCGGGACGGCGACCCGGACGAACTCGCCCGCGTCGCCGAGGAACACGTCGATTCCGCGCGCCGCAGCCTGCTCACCGGCCTGAGCTGAAGGGGACTTTCCTCTCGTTAGCCGCGCTGAAGGGCGCTTTCCTCGCATCTCATGCGAGGAAAGTCCCCTTCAGCCCACCGGCGCTTCGGCACTGCGGGCCGCGGCGAGCGCGGCCTCGATCCTGCGGTTGCTGGTCATGCTCGCGGTCACGATGGTCATCGTCGCCAGCACCGCCGCGCCCGCGACGTAGGGCGCCCGGACCCCGGCGTTGCTCGCCAGCCAGCCGCCGAACAACGCGCCGACCGGCCCCGCCGAAACGGCCACCAGCCGCGTCGCCGCCGCGACCCGTCCCATCAGCCGTTCCGGGACGATCGCCTGCCGTACCGACGGACCGAGCACCATGGTGGCCGCCATCCCGCAGCCGCACACCGCGTACGCGACCCCGGCCAGCACTGCATTGGGCGCCAGCCCCATCCCGAGCACCGCCGAGGCCTCGATCGCCGCCGTCGCGGTCAGCGCTCCCCCGGTCCCCAGCAGCCGTTCCAGCGGACCGGCGAGGAACGCGCCGAGCAGTCCGCCGACCGCCTCCGTCGTCAGCAGCACGCCGTATCCGGTGGCGTCCAGTTGCAGCGCGTCCCTGGCGTACAGCACCATCACCGCACCCGCGCCGGCGAAGGCGAAGTTGCCGACGGCGGGCCGCAGCGCGAGCCCGAGCAGGATCCGATCCCGTACGAGGTACCGCGCCCCTTCCCGCGCTGCTGTCCATAGTGGACGCCGAGTCTCGTCGTCCGCCGGGGCGGCTGGGAGCGTCCGGATCAGCACCGCGCTCAGCACGAACGACACCGCGTCGACGGCGAACGGCACCATCCGCCCCAGCGCGAACAACGCGCTGCCCGCGGGGGGTCCGACAAAGCCTTCGCCCGCCGTCTGCGCCCCGCGCAGCCAGGCGTTCGCGCGTCGCAGCGAAGGCTGGTCGCGGCCGAGCAGCGTCGGCAGGTACGCCTGGGCCGCGGTGTCGAAGAAGACCTGCCCGAGGCCGAGGAGGAACGCGAGCACCATCAGCACGGGGATCCCGAGCACCCCGGAAACCCCTGCCACGACGGCGATTCCCAGCAGCGCGGCCCGCGCGAGGTCGGCGATCCACATCGTGCGCCTGCGATCCCAGCGGTCGACCAGCGCCCCGCAGAACAACCCGCACAGCGGCCACGGCAGCATGACCGCGAAGGTCACCAGGCTGACCACCATCGGATCGCCGGAGATCCCGACCGCCAGCAGCGGCGCCGCCGCGAAGAGGACACCATCGCCCACAGTGGACACCGCGGACGCCGCCCACAACCGGCTGAACGCTCTCGGCAGCTTCACACTCATGCGCCAGCCACCGGGCCAGAATCCCGTGGCCGGAAGAACATGACGGCGACGCTCGCGGCGTCCTCCTCGTTGTCCCGTGCTTCCCCGATCTCGTCCAGCAGAGCACGCAATCGTTCGCTGAATTCCTCGAACTTCGCCTCGCTGATGCGGGTGTGCTGCATGCGCACCAACCGGGGCGAGTTCTCCGGCGCCTCGGCGAGATCCGCCAGAGCGTGCCCCATCACGACGTCGGACTGGCCCGGTGCCGGTTCGGGCAGCACGATCCGCCGGGCCGCGTGCGCGTAGTAGCGCTCCACGACCCCGCGGACCTTGTTGGTCCGGACCACCTTGATCAGGCCGGCCCGCTCCAGCGTCCGCACGTGGTGGCTGGAGCTGCCCTTGGCCAGCCCCAGCCGCTCGGCGATCTGCGTGATCGTCGCCGGGCCGTCCCGCAGCACGGCCAAAATCCGGTGCCGCACGAGATTGCTCACGGCACGAAGTTGCTCGGTGGTCTCGACGCGCACGACGTCGGCCTCGGATTCCCCGGACTCCCCAGTCACGAGGATGAATGGTCAAGGGTTCTTGACCATTTGTCAAGCGGTCAGCCGAAGAGCTGGACGACCTTGCGGATCAGCTCGTAGACGCCGTAGGCGAAGGGCAGCACGACCCAGGCCCAGGCGAGCACGATGAGCCAGGCACGCGGTCGGGTGTCTTCACTCATGCGATCGCCTCGCTCCGCGAGACAGTGTCCAATTCCTTTTGGCGCATGATATCCATGATTCGCTCGCAAGCTTCGCTCATGCCGCCTCACTCCTCGCCTGGATGGCGTCCGCCGCAGCGGGCTCGTGGAACTTCGGATTGACCGGCCGGACCAGCTCGTTGGCGACGAACCCCACCACGAGCAGGCCGATCATGATGAAGAACGACATCGTGTACAACGCGGGCCCGGACTTCCCCGCCGACTTCTCGCCGTCCGCGATCGCGTTGACGATCAGCGGGCCCAGCACGCCCGCCATCGACCACGCGGTGAGCAGCCTGCCGTGGATCGCGCCGACCTGGTAGGTGCCGAAGAGGTCCTTGAGGTACGCGGGAATGGTCGCGAAACCGCCGCCGTAGAAGGACAGGATCACCATCGCGCACAGTACGAACAGCAGCTTGGAGGTGTTCGTGGTCAGCGCGATGACGAGGTACAGCAGCGCGCCGAGGCCGAGGTAGAGCCGGTAGATGTTCTTGCGCCCCACCAGGTCCGAAGTGGACGACCAGACGAAGCGGCCGAGCATGTTCGTCAGCGAGAGCAGCGCCACGAACCCGGCGGCCGCGGCCGCGCCGACCGGCGTCGAGGTCGACTTGAAGAAGTCGGTGATCATCGGCGCGGCCTTTTCGAGGATGCCAATACCCGCGGTGACGTTGAAGCACAGGATCACCCACAGGAGCCAGAACTGCGGGGTCTTGATCGCGTTGGCCGCGGACACGTTCGCGGTGGTGATCATCGAGGTGCCGTGATCGGTCTTCGGCTCCCAGCCCTTCGGCCGCCAGTCGTCGGCGGGCACCCGGATCAGCAGCACCCCGAACGCCATGAACACCGCGTACACCAGGCCGTGCACCAGGAACGCCGTCGCCACCACGCCGGCGGACCAGGACGCGGGATTCGTGCCGAGCATCGAGGACGACCACGGCGAGGCGATGAGCGCGCCGCCACCGAAGCCCATGATCGCGATCCCGGTGGCCATGCCCGGCCGGTCCGGGAACCACTTGATCAGCGTCGAGACCGGGGAGATGTAGCCGATGCCGAGCCCGACGCCGCCGATCCCGCCGTAGCCGAGCACCACCAGCCAGTACTGCTTCGTGGCCACGCCGAGCGCCGCGAGCAGGAACCCCGAGCTGAAGCAGGAGGCGGAGACGAACATCGCCCAGCGCGGCCCGTTGCGCTCGACCAGCGTGCCGCCGAACGCGGCGGACAGCCCGAGCATGACGATGCCCAGCTGGAACGGCAGGGCGCTCTGCGTGCCGGTGAGCCCGAGGGTCTTCTCCAGCGGCGGTTTGAACACGCTCCACGCGTAGGCCTGGCCGATCGAAAGGTGGACCGACAGCGCCGCGGGCGGGACCAGCCAGCGGGTCCAGCCGGGCGGTGCGACGATGCGGGAGCGGCCCAAGAAGCCAAGGCCCATCGGATGCCTCCGTACTCTGGGGTGGTGCAGGGAATGTATTACTCGAACCGGCGTGTTGCACCCTTGGCGGGACGAACGGTTCGGCGAGTCGGGCGGAAGGTGTGGGCCGGATGGGCAGGGTGACGGTACGCAGGCCGGTGCGGCGGCTGACCGCAGCCGGGCTGCGGCAGCGGCCGGACACGCTGGCGGCGGAGGAACCGCTGGAACTGCGTGTCGGCGGCAAGGCACTCGCCGTGACCATGCGGACCCCCGGCAACGACGTCGAACTCGCCCACGGCTTCCTGCTGTCGGAGGGCGTGCTCGGCTCCCGTGAGGACATCGCCACCGCGCGCTACTGCGACGGCGTCGACGATCAGGGCCGCAACACCTACAACGTGCTCGACCTGACGCTGGCTCCTGGTGTCCCGGCACCCGAGACCGGCGTGGAACGCAACTTCTACACGACCTCTTCCTGCGGTGTCTGCGGCAAGGCGGCACTCGACGCCGTCAAGCTGCGGAGCCGCTTCTCCCCCGCCACCGCTCCCCTCGCCGTCAAGAGCGACGTGCTCGCCACCCTCCCGGATTCCTTGCGCGCCAAGCAAAAGGTCTTCTCCAGCACCGGCGGGCTGCACGCGGCCGGGCTGTTCACCCCCGACGGCACGCTGGTGGCCGTCCGCGAGGACGTCGGCCGGCACAACGCCGTCGACAAGGTGCTCGGCTGGGCCCTGCTCGAAGACCGGATCCCGGCGGGCGACCTGGGGCTGCTGGTGTCCGGCAGGGCGTCCTTCGAACTCGTGCAGAAGGCGGCGATGGCGGGTGTCGGCCTGCTGGCCGCGGTGTCGGCGCCCTCCTCGCTGGCGGTGGAGCTGGCCGAGGAGAACGGCATCACGCTCATCGGCTTCCTGCGGGGGGAAAGCATGAACCTGTACACCGGCGATCACCGCGTCCTCGTCTGACGCAATCATTCAGCGCCGCAGCCGCGCGGAGGCCGGTCACGGAGCGGGAATGTCCCGAACGGCCCGTTGGGGACGTTGAGCGTCTCGAACGCGTCGTTCGCGACAGCGCCCTCACGAACGACCACCCGCCAAGCACGTCCCGAACGGCCCGTTGCGGACGTTGAACGTCTCGAACGCGTCGTTCGCGACGGCGCCTTCGCGGGCGACCACCCGCCAAGCACGTCCCGAACGCTCCATTGCGGACGTTGAACGTCTCGAACGCGTCGTTCGCGACAGCGCCCTCACGAACGACCACCCGCCAAGCACGTCCCGAACGGCCCGTTACGGACGTTGAACGTCTCGAAC
>NZ_JBHYIQ010000121.1:13726-27941 GCF_042739895.1 Amycolatopsis sp. NPDC059021 | reverse complement strand
TGCCTAGCGTGTCCTATGGGGCCGGGGGGCGCACATCCGGCCCCGGAACGCCGTGACGGCCTCCTTCACAGCGGTGAGCGCTGTGAAGGAGGCCTTCACGGAACATCGCGACCCGGAGGTCAGAGGCCGAGCTCGTCCTCGAAGTTGCCCTCTTCCAGACGCTGCTTGATCGTCGTCAGGAAGCGGCCCGCGTCGGCGCCGTCCACCAGGCGGTGGTCGTACGTCAGCGGCAGGAACGCCATCGACCGCACGGCGATGGTGTCGTTGCCGTCGGCGTCGCTGACGACCACCGGGCGCTTGACGACCGCGCCGGTGCCGAGCATCCCGGACTGCGGCTGCACGATGATCGGCGTGTCGAACAGCGCGCCGTTGCTGCCGATGTTCGTGATGGTGAACGTGCCACCGGTCAGCTCGTCCGGCTTGATCTGGCTCGCCCGCGCCCGCGCCGCCAGATCGGCGATGCGGTGCGCGAGACCGGCCAGGCTCAGCTCACCCGCGTCGTGGATGACCACCGACAGCAGACCCTTGTCGGTGTCCACCGCGATACCCAGGTGCACCGCACCGTGGTAGGTGATCTCCTTGGTGTCCTCGTTGTAGGACGCGTTGACGTTCGGGTGCTGCTTGAGCGCCTCGACCGTGGCCTTCGCGAAGAACGGCAGGAACGTCAGGTTGACGCCCTCGCGCTCCTTGAAGGCCGCCTTCGCCCGCTGGCGCAGCTTGGCGATCTTGGTCACGTCGACCTCGTGCACCTGCGTCAGCTGCGCCGAGACCTGCAGGGACTCGCGGGTCTTCGTCGCGGTGATCTGCCGGATCCGGTTCGCCTTCTGCACCGTGCCGCGCAGCGCCGCGATCTCCGGGGAGACCGGGGCGGCCGCCCGCGGGGCGGCGGGAGCGGCAGCGGCGGCCGGAGCCGACGGGGCCGCGGCGGCGGGTGCCGGGGCGGCGGCCTTCTGCTTGGCCTCGGCCGCCGCGAGCACGTCCTGCTTGCGGATGCGGCCACCGACGCCGCTGCCGGTCAGGCTCGCGAGGTCGATGCCGTGCTCGGTCGCCAGCTTGCGGACCAGCGGCGTGACGTACGGGCCGTCGGCCGCGCCGTCCTTCGCCGCGGCGGCCGGAGACGGCTGCGCCGGGGCCGCCTGCGGAGCCGGGGCTGCGGGTTGGGCCGCGGGGGCCGGGGCCTGCTGCGCCGGTTCCGGCTTCGGCTCGGGCTTCGGTTCCGGCTTGGGCTCCGGAGCCGGGGCGGCGGGCTGAGCGGGCGCCGCGGCGGGCGCGGCACTCGCGTCGCCGACCACCGCGAGCACACCGCCGACCTCGACGGTCTCGTCCTCGCCCGCCCGGATCTCCAGCACGGTCCCGGCGACCGGGGACGGCACCTCGGTGTCCACCTTGTCGGTCGAGATCTCCAGCAGCGGCTCGTCGACCGCGACGGTGTCACCGACCTGCTTCAGCCACCGGGTGACGGTGCCTTCGGTGACGCTCTCGCCGAGCTCGGGCAGTGTGACCTCGGTGCCCTGGGCCTGGCCGCTCGAAGCGGGCGCGGCGGCGGGAGCCGGGGTTTCGGCGGGGGCCGCCTCCTGGGCGGGCTCCGGTTCGGGCTGGGCTGCGGGGGCTTCGGCGGCGGGCGCGGAGGAAGCCGGGACGTCGCCGGTCCCGTCGTCGATGACGGCGAGTTCGCCGCCGACCTCGACGGTCTCGTCCTCGGCGGCGCTGATCTTCACGACCGTGCCCGCCACCGGCGAGGGCACCTCGGTGTCGACCTTGTCGGTGGAGATCTCGAGCAACGGCTCGTCGACCGCGACCGTGTCGCCCTCCTGCTTCAGCCACCGGGTGACGGTGCCTTCGGTGACGCTCTCCCCGAGCTCCGGCAACGTGACGGTGTAGGCCATCGTTCGCTGACTCCCTTGATATGTCTTGCTTGGTCTGATTGTGCTGGTGAGACGTCAGCTGTGCACGTGCAGCGGCTTGCCGGCGAGGGCAAGGAACGCTTCACCGAGGGCCTCGGTCTGGGTGGGGTGCGCGTGGATCAGCGGGGCGACGTCCTCGGGGAACGCTTCCCAGCTGTAGATCAGCTGCGCTTCGCCGATCAGCTCGCCGACCCGGTCACCGACCATGTGCACGCCGACGACCGGACCGTCCGGAGCCTTGACGAGCTTGACCCCGCCGGAGGTCTTGAGGATCTGGCTCTTGCCGTTGCCGCCGAGGTCGTAGGTGAACGTCGTGACGTCCGCGCCGTAACGCTCCTTGGCCTGGGACTCGGTGAGCCCGACCGAAGCGACCTCGGGGTGCGAGTAGGTGACCCGCGGGATGCCGCTCTCGTCGATCACGCGCGGGTTCAGCCCGGCGATTTCCTCGGCGACGAAGATGCCCTGCTGGAAGCCGCGGTGCGCGAGCTGCAGGCCGGGGACGATGTCGCCGACGGCGTAGACGTTCGGCAGATTGGTGCGCAGGCGGTCGTCGGTGAGCACGAAACCGCGGTCGATCTTGACGCCCGCCTCCTCGTAGCCGTGCCCCGCCGAGTTCGGGCCGCGGCCGACGGCGACCAGCAGCAGGTCGGCCTCCAGCGTCTCGCCGGATTCCAGCGACACGCTCACGCCGTTGTCGTCCTGCTTGGCGCCGGTGAACCGCACGCCGGTCTTGAAGGCGATCTTGCGGCGCCGGAAAGCGCGTTCGAGCTGCTTCGACGCGAACTCGTCCTCGTTCGGGACCAGCCGCGGCAGTGCCTCGACGATGGTGACGTCGACACCGAAGGAGGCCCAGACGCTGGCGAACTCGACACCGATCACGCCGCCACCGAGGACGACGACCTTCTTCGGCACGTAGTCCAGCGAAAGCGCCTGCTCGCTGGCGATGACACGCCCGCCCAGCTCCAGACCGGGCAGCGTGCGCGAGTACGAACCGGTGGCCAGGATGACGTTCTTCCCGGTGTACCGGGTGCCGTCGACCTCGACGGTGGTGCCGCCGACGAAGGTGCCGGTGCCCTCGACGAGGTTCACCTTGTGGGCCTTGGCCAGGCCCTGCAGGCCCTTGTACAGACGGGCGACGATGCCGTCCTTGTACTTGTTGACCCCGGCGATGTCGATGCCCTCGAAGGAGGCCTTGACGCCGAACGTCTCGGCATCGCGGGTCTCGTCCGCGACCTCCGCGGCGTGCAGCAGGGCCTTGGTCGGGATGCAGCCCCGGTGGAGGCAGGTCCCGCCCAGCTTGTCCTTCTCGATCAGCGTGACGGAGAGGCCCAGCTCGGCAGCGCGGAACGCCGCGGCGTAGCCGCCCGACCCGCCTCCCAGGATCACAAGGTCGGCGGAGGTGTCGGTCACTTCAATAACTCCTCGGCAAGCGGTGGGTGGTGCTCTGGCGTCACACGGGCGCGGTATAAACGCGCGCGCGACACCGCCATCTTGTCACTACGGTGATCGGGCTTGCGAGCTAGCCGGGTGTGGCGACACCGACCACACGCGGCGCCCGGGATAATGGAGCTGGACGTGACCCGGAAGTGAGGTGGTCGAGGTGGGGATCTTCGACTCGCTGCGCCGCCGCGGCAAGGGCGGCCAAAAGCCCGGTACGCTGCGGAAAGCCAACTCGACCGACACCAGGCATCTCGAGGAGTGGGCGGGGTCCCGCCACGGTGTCGAGGCCTACGTGGAGCCACGCACGACCGTAACCGAGACCACCGTGGTGTTGATCGCACACGATGGTGAATGGACCCGGCGCCGGATCGGCAGTCTCGAAGCGGCGCAGCAGTTCGGGCGCCGGCTCTCGATCCCGGTGTACGAGGTCGCCAGGGTCGGCTACCCGAAGCGGATGCGCGAGTACACCGAACGCAAGAAGCGCGGCCAGGCCTGAGCCCCGGTCCCCGCCGGGATCAGAGGGTGATCATGGCGACGACCTCCCCTTCGTGGATCTGCCCGGTCTTGCGGAAACCCAGCCGGAGGTAGAACTCCTCGGGCCCGCCCTCGCCGGGCACCCAGAGCACCGACGCCTCCTTCTGCCCGCGTCTTCGCGCTTCGTCGAGCACCGCGTGCACGCCGAACCGCCCGTACCCGCGGCCCTGCTTCCCGGCCGCGATGTTCAGCCGCCAGAGCCCGCAGCGGAAGAACTCGACCGGCGACGCCGGGTCGAAGCCGCCCATGACGAACCCGACCGGTTCGCCGTCGTCGAGGATCAGCCGGGGCCAGGCGACTTCGGGCTGCGCGTACGCCTCGGCGAGCGATTTCGCCACCGACGCGACGAAGCGCCGCTGGTGCTTCTCGACGGCGATGTCGCACGCCTTGCCGACGTTGTCCGGAGTGATCTCGGCCAGGGTGAGTGTGGTCACGATCACAAGCTAGCGAGGACCACCGACAGTTTCGGATCGGTTCACGCCGATTGGGCCAGCAGAGCCAGATGGTGTTCGAGCAGGACGCGGAACGCCGGGTACGCCGTGCTGCCGAACACCGGGTCGACCTCGACGGCATGCCACCGGTCACCGGCGCGGGCCAGCAGGACGATCGCCGGTTCGGCGAGCACCACGACGTCGTCCACGACCCGGAGTTCGCCGGTGCCGAGCAGGCGCGGGAAGACGACGTCGCCGGGCAGTCCGTCGCAGGTGAGCAGGAAGTCCCGGTAATCGTCCGGCAGCCGCAGGCCGAGCCGCAGTTCGGCGGCCTCGATGGCGGCCGGGGTGGCGGGCGCGGGGGCGGTGCCGGTGCCCCGGAACCGGAGGATCCGGGAGATCAGTTCCGCCCAGGTCCCGATCTTCGGCGGATAGCGTTCGTACAGCGCCGCGACGAGGGCGTCGGCGCAGCGGGACGGCCATTCGGCTCCGAGACCGAGCGGGTCGGCGCCGGCGGCGAGCCGCGGTGCGAGCGCTCGCGAGGCGGCCAGCATCGCGACGTCCGGGCGGGCCTGTTCGGCGGCCAGCGTCGCCCAGCCCGGAAGATCGTGCGCGGCGATCGCCGACCGGAGCTTGTCCGGGCGTGAAGGCGCGAGCTTCCCGGCGATGCCGGACACGACGCTCGCCGCCGGTGAGTCGCCGAGGACGCTGTCGAGATCCGACACTGGGCGAAGCAGCGACGCGGTGTGGGCCCGCTCTTCGGCGTCGAGATCGAGCGGCGGCAGTTCCTCCGCCCAATCCGGCCGCGTGCCGCGGGCTTCGAACAGCATCGCCCAGGCGCGGGCGCGGACCTGGCTTCCGGCGAGCGCGGTGACCGGGCGCTCGGTGAGCGTCCGCCACTGCGTCACGAGCCGGTCGGCCTCGGGGGCGGCACCCGCCGTCGCGAGCAGGAGCGCCGTGTAGCCGATCCGTTCGTCGAGCACGGCTTCGTCGGCGGTGAGGACGTCGCGTACCGCCGATTCCAGAAACTCGCCCGGGTCCATGTGCGCGACCTTGCCATAAATGCCGTGAAGGCCTCCTTCACAGCGGTGAGCGCTGTGAAGGAGGCCTTCACGGAACGTCGGAAGCTCAGCCCTGCTCGGCGATGTCCGCGAGCACCGCGGAGATCGTGCGCACCGGGACACCGGTGCCGCCCTTGCCGGTGTAGCCCCACGGCGAACCGGTGTTGAACGACGGGCCCGCGATGTCGATGTGCGCCCAGGGCAGGCCCTCGGCGACGAACTCGCGCAGGAAGATCCCGGCCGCGAGCATGCCGCCCCAGCGGTGGCCGGTGACGTTGGCCAGGTCGGCGAGGCGCGAGTCGAGTTCGCCGCGCAGCTCCTCCGGCAGCGGCATGGCCCAGCCGCCCTCGCCGGTCTCCTGTGCGAGCTTCGCGACGCGGTCGCGGAACTCGTCCGAGCCCATGATCCCGGCGGTGCGGTTGCCCAGCGCCACCACCTGCGCGCCGGTCAGCGTCGAGGTCTCGATCAGGTAATCCGGGTTCTCCTCGGCGGCGCGCACCATCGCGTCGGCCAGCACGAGCCTGCCCTCGGCGTCGGTGTTGAGCACCTCGACGGTCTTGCCGCCGTACATGCGGAGCACGTCACCAGGCCGGTACGACGTCGCCGACGGCAGGTTTTCCGCCAGCGGGATGTGCGCGACGACCTCCAGCGGCTGCTTGAGCTTCGCCGCCAGCACGACCGAGGCGAGCACCCCGGCGGCACCGGACATGTCCGAGGTCATGTGGTCCATGTTCGCGGCGGGCTTGATCGAGATACCGCCCGAGTCGAACGTGATGCCCTTGCCGACCAGCGCGACCTTCTTGGCCGCCTTGGCGGGCTTGTAGGCGACGCGCACCAGGCGCGGCTGGCGCGAGGAGCCGCCGCCGACGCCGAGGATGCCGCCGAAGCCCTTGCGCTTCAACGCCTTCTCGTCCAGCACCTCGAACTCGAGGCCGTTCGCCTCGGCCAGCTTCTGGGCACGGGCGGCGAAGGAGGCCGGGAACAGGTCGTTCGGCGGGGTGTTGATCAGGTCGCGGGCGATGATGACCGCTTCGGCGGTCGCGGTCGCGGCCTTCAGCGTCGCCTTGTGGTCCTTCGCGGCGCCGTCGGCGGGGTTCGCGAAGTCCACTTTGGACACCGGGGCGTCGCCGGCCTCGGAGCGGTACTCGGTGAACACGTACGCGCCGAGCACGGTGCCCTCGACGGCGGCCCGCAGGTCCAGCTCGGAGAGCGTGACGAACGCGCGGTCGGTGCCTGCCAGCGCGCGGGCCGCGGCACCGGCGGCGCGGCGGACCTGCTCGGCGGTGACGGCGCCGTCGGCGTCCGCCTTGCCGAGGCCGACCGCGAGCACGATCGACGGCGTCAGCTTGCCCAGCGTCGGCAGCTTGACGACCTCTTCGGCCTTCCCGCTCGCGCCGAGCGTGGTGAGGACCTCGGCGAGCTTGCCGTCGAACGCGCTGTCGGCGGCCGAGGCGCCGGAAGCGAGCACCGGCCCGTCCTCGCCCTGCAGGGTGCCGATCACGACGACGTCCGCGCGCGTCTTGGCGAGGGCCCCTTCGGAATTCTCGGAGAGGGCGAGCTTGGGCACGGTCACGGTGTGGCTCCTCGTGCGGTCTTGTCGGTACCGGACGGTGGCCCGGTCGGATCGTGAGCCATGCTAATGACAAGAGGAGCCGGAAGGGAAAGGGGTTCTCGTGCGCCTCGGTGGCGGATTGCCGCTCGCGCTCGCCGTGGGGGCCGCGAGTGCCGGTTACTGGGTCCTCGCCGCGGTCGTGCTCGCCGCGCTCCTCGCCGGTCTCGCCGCGCGTCTGCCCCGGCTCGACGACGAAGGTCCCGAACGGTACGTCGCCTGCTTCGCGCGGCTCGCCGCCGTTGTCGTCCAAGCGACCGCGTTCGGTGTCTACGTCGTGCCCGCGTACCCGGGTTTGGCCGCGGCCGCCCTCATCGTCGTGGTCGTGGCCGCGGACTTCGCCGGAATCCGGCTGCCTGTGGCCGTGGCCCGCGGGGTGACGGTGGTGCTGCTGGCCGCGGCGTTCGTGCTGGTGGCGGTGTGCGTCGTCGTCGCGCCGGTCGGCACCCGGCCCGCGATCGGTTCCCCCGAACCGTCCGGTGTCCTGGTGGCGCTGCTCGTGGTGTTCCCGTTGCTGCTGCCGCACCGCGCCGACCACGCCGGGCGGCGGACGGCGGCGCTCGCGGTGGTCGCGCTCCTGGTCACCGCCGCGGCGCTGTACCAGCTCGGGGCCGTCCGGCTCGGCCTTTCGGCGACGTCGATGCGGGATCTGCTCGCCGCCGCCGACGCCGGGACCCTGCAGCCGCTGCTCACCGTCGTGCTGGTGCTCGCGACTCTGCCCGCTTCGCTCGCGACGTTCACCGAGGCCCGTGAACGGATCGCCCCGGGGCGAGGGACCCCGGCGCTCGTGGCCGGGTTGCTCGCCGCGGCGGGCGCAGCGGTGGCCGGTCCGTTCGCCGCGCTGGTGGCCGCGGGACTGGGAAGCGTAGTCGAGCTGCTACTGCGTGTACGCGCGAGCAGGTACCGTGGACGACGTGTGTGATCTCCGCTGGCGCCCGGGACAGACGGTGGTGGAGCGCTTTCTGCGGCCCGACGGCAGTGTCGGGCAGCAGCATCCGCTGAGGGTGCTTTCCGACGACGGCCGCGTGCTGCTGGCGTGGCTCCCGGCGGGCACCGCGATCATGGCCAGCAGGCTCGCCGACGGGCGGCCCCTGCGCGAGGCGCCGTTGAGCGAGCGGTTCCGCCTGCCCCGGACATCCGTGCCGTCGATCTGGCACGAGACCTCGACACTGCGGCGCATCGCCGACGACGAGTGGTCCTCGGTGTGGTGGTTCTTCGACGCGGCGGGCGGTTTCCAGGGCTGGTACGTCAACCTGGAGGTACCGCTCGGGCGGACCGCGGCCGGCCCGGACCGCATGGACGGCATCCTCGACCTCGTCGTCACGCCGGAGGGTGGCTGGCGATGGAAGGACGAGGACGAGGCGGGCGCGGCGGTCGAGGCGGGCAGGCTCACCCCGGCACAGCTGGACCGGCTGCGTGCCGAGGGGGAGCGGGTCGGCGGGCTGGTCGAGCGCGGGGACTACCCCTTCGACGGGACCGGCACGGACTTCCGCCCGGAGCCCGGCTGGCCGGCGCCCGTGCTGCCCGGTTAACCCGCGAGGAGGAAGAGCGCGAGGGCGAGGACGGCGTTCACCACCAGCAGGATGACCACCGAGCGGGTCTTCAGCTCCCGCGGGATGACCTTGCCGTGGATCTTCGCCCACCACCAGATGCCGAACCCGGCGGCCACCAGGCCGAGGAACCCGCCGAAGCCGCTGCTGAGCAGGGCCCAGCCGACCATGCCGAGCAGGCCGGCGCCGAAGGTCAGCAGGACCGCGGTGGCGAACGTCTTGACGTCCGTGCCCGCACCGGGGGACTTGGTCTTCGCGGGCTGTGCGGGATGGTAGGTCACGTCGCCATCCTAAGCTGTCTCCCGGCGGTGTGCCGCGAGATCCGGCGAACCGGCGAAAGGCCGGACTTCCGACTAACGCCCGTCCGACTAAGAGCTATTGTCTAACCATGACGACCACGACGCAGTTCTCGCATGTCCCACACCCGAATCCCGCGAGTGCCGACCGCGTCGCGGAAGTATTGGCGAACCCCGGTTTCGGGACGCATTTCACCGACCACATGGTCACCGTGAAGTGGACCGCCGAGCAGGGCTGGCACGACGCCACCGTCGGCCCGTACACGCCGTTCACGCTCGACCCCGCGACGTCGGTGCTGCACTACGGCCAGGCGATCTTCGAAGGCCTCAAGGCCTACCGCCAGCCCGACGGCTCGATCGCCGCGTTCCGGCCCGACGCGAACGCGGAGCGGTTCCAGGCTTCGGCCGAACGGCTCGCGATGCCGAAGCTGCCCGAGGACATCTTCATCGAGTCGCTCCGCGAGTTGCTCGCGGTCGACAGCCGCTGGGTGCCCACGAAGCAGGGCGAATCGCTCTACCTGCGCCCGTTCATGATCTCGACCGAGGCCGGGCTCGGCGTGAACCGGCCCGCGAACGAGTACGTGTACGCGCTCATCGCGTCCCCGGCGGGTTCGTACTTCGCCAGTGGGGTGAAGCCGGTCAGCGTGTGGCTGTCCACCGAGTACGTCCGCGCGGCGCCCGGTGGCACCGGGTTCGCGAAGTGCGCCGGGAACTACGCGGCGTCGTTCGTCGCGCAGGCGCAGGCCGTGGAGCAGGGCTGCGACCAGGTGGTCTGGCTGGACGCGGTGGAGCGGCGCTGGGTCGAGGAGATGGGCGGGATGAACCTGTTCTTCGTCTTCGGCTCCGGCTCGGACGCGCGGGTGGTGACCCCCGAGCTGACCGGTTCGCTGCTGCCCGGCGTGACCAGGAAGTCGTTGCTGCAGCTGGCTTCCTCGCTCGGCTACGCGGTCGAGGAGCGGCGGATCTCCACGGACGAGTGGGAGTCCGCGGCCGCGTCCGGCGCGCTCACCGAGGTGTTCGCCTGCGGTACGGCCGCGGTGATCACGCCGGTCGGGCACGTGAAGCACGCGGGCGGGCAGTTCTCGATCGCGGGCGGGAACCCGGGCGAGCTGACCATGAAGCTGCGTGAGCTGCTCACCGGGATCCAGGAGGGCACGCAATCGGCGCCCGAGGGCTGGATGCTCAAGATGTCCTGATCCGGGTTTCGACGGGGCCGTCTCGAGGGTTTTCCTTGCGGGGCGGCCCCTTTTCGCGGCTTGAGTGTCCTTTGTGGATGGTGGCGTGCTGAAGGGCGCCTTCGGTGCGCGCGATGCGCTGAAGGTGCCCTTCAGTGCGTCCAACGCACTGAAAGCGCCCTTCAGCACCCGGCCCGGCCCGGCCCGGCTCGTCGCGAACGACGCGTTGGGGACGTTCAACGTCTCGTACGCGTCGTTGGGGACACCACGCCAGTGGTGCTGCCCGCGGTTGTCCACACGCCCTCCGCGTTGTGGACAACCTCCGCCCGAAACCGGCGAAAACGCGGGTTTGTCGTACCCCGGCGGTAGAATGGATGTCGGGGTCGCCCCCGGAGAGGGTGGGGGACACCCCCACGTAGCGAGAAGTCCGGTCAGGGGGCGGGGGCCGGGACCAGGGGGCCGCTGACGCCGGACTGGTCGTGGGTGGCCATCTCCGCCATGACACGGGCCGCCATCGCCAGCAGGGGCAGGGCCGCCACGGCGCCGGTGCCCTCGCCGAGCCGGACGTCCAGGTCCAGCAGCGCGCCGAGATCAAGGTGTTCCAGCGCGAGCGCGTGTGCCGGTTCGCCGGTCAGCTGCCCGGCGACCCACCAGCGGCGGGCGCCCGGCGCCAGCTCCTCGGCGACCAGTGCCGCCGCGGTCACCACCAGCCCGTCGAGCACGACCGGGGTCCGGCGCACGGCGGCCTGGGCGAGGAAGCCCGCCATCGCCGCGATGTCCGCGCCCGTGGCGGTGCGCAGCAGCGCGATCGGGTCGGCCAGCACCGTGCGGGCCCGCCGGAGCGCGTCCCGCACCGCGGACGCCTTGCGCATCCACGTCGTGTCGTCGATGCCGGAGCCGCGGCCGACCACTGCCACCGGCTCGCTGCCGGTCAGCGCCGCGACCAGCACGGACGCCGGAGTGCTGTTGCCGATCCCGAGGTCACCCGCGACGAGCAGGTCCGCGCCGCCGTCGACCTCGGCGTCGGCGATCCGCATCCCCGCCCGCACCGCGGCGAGCACCTCGTCGCCGGTGAGCGCGTCCTCGACGTCGATGGAGCCCGAGCCGCGCCGCACCTTGAACTCGCTGACCGCGCGCATCGCCGACGTCTCGGTGTCCACGGCCATGTCGACCACCCGCACGCTGGCGCCCGCCGCGGCGGCCAGCACGTTGATGGCGGCGCCCCCGGTGAGCATCGTGCCCAGCAGCTGGGCGGTGACCTCGGCGGGATAGGCCGAGACACCCTTCGCCGCGATGCCGTGATCCCCGGCGAACACGACCACGCGAGGCCGGGAGAACGGGCGGGGCGGGGACTGGCCCTGGCAGGCCGCGATCCACACGCCGAGATCCTCGAGCCTGCCCAGCGATCCGGCGGGCTTGATCAGATTGCCGTGCAGGGCGATCGCCGCCGATCGGGCGTGGTCGTCGGGGGCCTCGATCTCGGCGAACTCGATGGGAGTCTCCACGCTCGAAACCCTAGCGCCCGCGGGCCCATCGGGTCCTCGCCGGTGTGCCGGGGCCAGTAGGGTTCGCGCATGCGGGAAAGTCTTCCAGCGCCCACCGCGGCCGGTGTCGTGCTGGCCAGCGGCGCGGGCACCAGGGTCGGCGCGAAGCTCAACAAGGTGTACCTGCCGCTCGCCGGCAGGCGGGTCGTGTCGTGGTCGCTCGACGCGTTCGCCGGGGCGGGCGGCATCGGGGTGCTCGTGCTCGTCGTGCGGCCACAGGACGAGACGCTGGCCGCCGAGGTCGTGGCGCGGCATCCGGGGCCGGTCGAACTCGTGCACGGCGGCGACACGCGTCAGGCGTCCGAACTCAACGCGCTGCGCCATCTCGCGCCCCGCATCGCCGACGGCCGGATCGACGCGGTCCTCCTGCACGACGCCGCCCGCCCGCTGGTGACGGCGAAGCTGATCGACGACGTGCTGACGCAGACCAGGGAATACGGGGGAGCGGTACCCGGTCTCGCCGCGGACGACGTCGTCGCGGTCTCCGGCGACGCGCTGTCCTCGCGCGTACCGGGCGCGATCCGGGTCCAGACGCCGCAGGGCTTCCGCGCCGCGCCACTGCTGGCGGCGTACGAACAGGCCGAGCGGGAAGGGTTCCTCGGCACCGACACGTCTTCGTGCATGGAGCGGTTCTCCGCGCTGCCGGTGCGCTGGGTGCCCGGCAGCGCGGAGAACATCAAGATCACCTACCCGCACGACCTCGTGGTCGCGGACCGGGTGATCACTAGCTCTGGGTGAGCGTGGGGTCGCGCTCGATGACGCCGTCGGGGGCCTCGTCGATCGCGGCCGGCAGATCGGCTTCCAGCTTCACCCCGGACGCCTTGACGTTCTCGTGCACCTGCTCCGGGCGGGAGGCGCCGACGATCGCCGAGGCGACGTTCGGGTTCTGCAGCACCCACGCCACGGCCAGCTGAGCCATGCTGAGCCCGGCATCGGCCGCGAGCGACTCCAGTTTCACCACGCGCGTCAGCACCTCGTCGTCGAGGAACCGCGCGATCATCCGCGACCCGGTCTCATCGGTCGCGCGGGAACCCGCCGGCGGTGCCTGACCGCCGTCCACTCCGAGACGCCGATGTAGAGCACCTTGCCCTGGCGGACCAGATCCGCGAACGCGCCGAACGTCTCCTCCAGCGGCACCGTGTGGTCGAACCGGTGCGCCTGGTGGAGGTCGACGTAGTCGGTGCCGAGCCGCTTCAGGGAGGCGTGCGCCGACTCCATGATGTGCTTGCGGCCCAGCCCCTTGTCGTTCGGGACGCCGGGGCCGGTCGGCCAGAAGACCTTGGTGAAGATCTCCAGGCTCTCCCGCCGCTGCCCCTTCAGGCCACGTCCGAGCACCCGACTCCGCCGCCGCACAGCCTAGGCATAGTTCGTTCGCGCGGCTAACGACTTGTGACGTGGCCGGGCCGTCAGTTCGGGATCGGGTCGCCCGGCTTGAGCCGCGGCTTGGGCACGCGCAGCTTGCGGATCTGGCTGGCGCGCACGAACGCGTACCAGCCGACCGACCGGCCGTTGATGGTCTCCTTCGGGAACCGCTCCCTGGCCAGCTTCGCGATCTTGCGGCCGTTGACGAAGCCCTCGATCGCCATCACCAGCAGCATCGCGGTGCACAGCAGCGTGACGTACTGCTGCGCGGCGGGGTAGGGCACGAGCAGGGCCACGAACACGAGGATGGCCAGCGGCATGAACAGCCCGAGCAGGTTGCGCCGCGAGTCCACCAGGTCCCGGACGTAGGCCTTGACCGGCCCGCGGTCACGGGGCAGCAGGTACTTGTCCTCGCCCGCCATCATCCGGTCACGGCGTTCCTTGGCGGCGGAGCGGCGCTCCTCCTTGCTGACCGGGTTGGCCTTGCGCAGCTCCTTGTTGCGCTTCATCGCCTCGCGCATGGTGGTCGGCGGCGGGGCGACCGGTCCGCGCCGCTTGCCCTCCGCCTCCCGCCGCTTCGGGGTGGCCTTGCCCTTGCTCGGGGTGTAGGCCTTCTTCCCCTGGACGTCGACGGCGTCCGCCTCGGCCGATTCGGCTTCGGTGGCGGTGGTGTCAGCAGAGCTGCGGCGCAGGAACCTCACCTCACCAGGGTATTGCAGGCGTCACGGCGCCGTTCACCAGGTCGATCGATATGCGACCATGGAGGGGAACACATCGGGACCCTGCCGTGTTGTACGTAGTGCACCAGGAGTACCCGCAGGAAGTTCGACCAAGAGGGAGTGCCATGACGACCGCTGAGCAGACCGGCGCTGGTACCGCCGAGGAGACCCACGGCGTGACGTTGACCGACGCCGCGGCCGCCAAGGCGAAGGCGCTGCTCGAGCAGGAGGGCCGCGACGACATGCACCTGCGCATCGCCGTTCAGCCCGGCGGCTGCGCGGGCCTGCGCTACCAGCTGTTCTTCGACGAGCGCGAGCTCGACGGCGACCTGTTCCGCGACTTCGACGGCCTGCGTGTGGCCGTTGACCGGATGAGCGCGCCGTACGTGTCCGAGGCCGTGATCGACTTCGTCGACTCGATCGAGAAGCAGGGCTTCACGATCGACAACCCGAACGCGACCGGGAGCTGCGCCTGCGGCGACTCGTTCCACTGACGCGCCGCGCCTGCCGACAACGGAGAAGGGGGGGGGGTGGGGGGGGGGGGTGGGGGCCGCGGAGCGGGTGGTGTGTGTGGGGTGGGTGTTGTTCAG
>NZ_JBHYIQ010000121.1:0-13716 GCF_042739895.1 Amycolatopsis sp. NPDC059021 | reverse complement strand
CTCCACGTGGAGTAACGGCCCTTCTCCGTTGTTGTGCGATGTCTTCGGTCAGACGTACGCGTCGAGTTCGGCGACCTGTGCGTGGCACGCGTCGTCGACGATCCACGGCGGCGCCGCTTCGCGCGGCAGCGGCAGGTTCTCGGCTTGGAGGGCGGCCGGGATGTGGGCGCAGTCGGCGATCAGTTCGCCGATGGTTTCCGGTTCCGGGGCGACGTTCGGGGCGTTCACGTCGGTCACGCTATTGATCCGCACCCCAGCCGGAAAGCAGTACCAGCCGGTAGTGTCGTCTGGTGCGCGCGAATTACCCGTACGGGTTACGACTCACGGGTAACTTGCGTCCCCAGCCGAGGTCGAGGAACAAGAGGAGTACCGGTGGCAGACAAGGCCAGGATCGCGGTGTCCGGCAGTATCGCAACCGACCATCTGATGCACTTCCCCGGCAGGTTCGCCGAGCAACTCGTCGCCGAGCAGCTGCACCGGGTTTCGCTGAGTTTCCTCGCCGATGATCTGGTGGTCCGGCGTGGCGGGATCGGTGCCAACATCGCCTTCGGCCTCGGCGTGCTCGGGGTACGGCCGGTGCTCGTGGGCGCGGTGGGCGCCGACTTCGCCGACTACCGGTCCTGGCTCGAGCGCCACGGCGTCGACACCTCCGGCGTGCTCGTCTCCGAGGTCGCGCACACCGCGCGGTTCGTCTGCACCACCGACCAGGACCTGTGCCAGATCGCCACGTTCTACGCCGGCGCGATGGCGGAGTCGCGCAACATCGAACTGCTGCCGATCGCCGAACGCGCCGGCGCGCTGAGCCTGGTGATGATCAGCCCGGACGACCCCGACGGCATGATCCGCCACGCCGAGGAATGCCGCCAGCGTGGCTACGACTTCGCCGTCGACCCCTCGCAGCAGCTCGCCAGGATGGACGGCGCGCAGGCCCGTGCCTTCGTCGCCGGGGCGAAGTACCTGTTCAGCAACGACTACGAGTGGGAACTGCTGCTGCAGAAGACCGGCTGGACCGAGGCCGACGTGCTCGGCCAGGTCGGGATGCGGATCACCACGCTGGGCGAGAAGGGCGTCGAGATCGTCGGCAAGGACGGCGTCTCGCTGACCGTCGGCGCCGTCCCCGAGCGGGTCAAGACCGACCCGACCGGTGTCGGCGACGGCTTCCGCGCCGGGTTCCTCGCCGGTCTCGACGGCGGTCTCGACGTCGAGCGCTCCGCGCAGCTCGGCTCGCTGATCGCGGTGCTCGTGCTGGAGACCGTCGGGCCCCAGGAGTGGACCTTCGACCGCGCCGACGCGCTGGCCCGCATCGGCGAGGCGTTCGGCCCGGCCTCCGCCGACGAGATCGCCCCCATCCTCCCCGCCGCCTGACCCACTGTCCGCGCGCCAGGACAACGCTCCCGGCGACGTGCGGTTCAAGACGCCGTCAAGGCCACCTTACGGGCGCCAGACGCCCGTAAGGTGGCCTTGACGGCAGGCCGGGACCCTAGAGCTTGACGGGGTAGACCGGCTCGGGGATCTCGGGCTTGATGCGGTGCTCGACGAAGATCCCGTGCCAGATCATGAACACCAGCAGCGCCCAGATCTGCCGGCTGCGGTCGAACTGACCGGCCTTGTGCTCCTCCAGCAGCGCCAGCACGGCGTTCTTGTCGAGCAGCGCGTCGGTCTTCGAGTCCGCGATGATCCCGCGTGCCCAGTCGTACATCTCGTCCCGCAGCCAGTGCCGGATCGGCACCGGGAAGCCCAGTTTCTTCCGGTTGATCACGTGCGGCGGGATGATCTTCGTCAGCGCCTTGCGCAGCGCGTACTTCGTGGTGCCGCCCGCCAGCTTCTGGTCGAGCGGGATGCTCGCGGCGACCTTGAACACCTCGGCGTCGAGGAACGGCACCCGCAGCTCCAGCGAGTTCGCCATGGTGACCTTGTCCGCCTTGACCAGGATGTCGCCGCGCAGCCAGGTGAACAGGTCGACGTGCTGCATCCGCGCGACCGGGTCCCAGCCCTTCGACTCGCGGTACCAGGGCGCGGTGACGTCCATGAAGCCGATGCCCTCGGCGAAGTCCGGCAGCACCGCGCGCAGCTGCTCGTCGCGGAAGTTGCGCGCGTTGCCGTAGTAACGCTCCTCCAGTGTCAGCGCGCCGCGCCGCAGCAGGTCCTTGCCGCGCGTGCCCTCGGGGATCTTCGTGGACACCTTGCCGAGCAGTTTCCGCACGCCGCCGGGGATCTTCTCGAACGGCGCCAGAGACAGCGGTTCGCCGTAGATCGTGTAGCCGCCGAATAGCTCGTCCGCGCCCTCGCCGGACAGCACCGCCTTGACGTGCTTGCGGGCCTCGCGGGCGATGAACCACAGCGGCACCAGCGCCGGGTCGGCCACCGGGTCGTCGAGGTACCAGACGATGAGCGGCAGCGTTTCCATCATCTCGTCCGCCGACACGATGCGGACCACGTGCTCGACCCCGATCGCCGCGGCCGACTCGGCGGCGACGTCCACCTCGGAGTAGCCCTCGCGCTCGAACCCGCTGGTGAACGCGATGAGGTTCGGGTTGTGCTCCTTGGCCAGCGTGGCCGTCGCGGTCGAGTCGATGCCGCCGGAGAGGAAGGCGCCGACCGTGACGTCCGGGTCGGAGATCATGTGCTTGGAAACCGAGTCGCGCATCACATCGGCGATGCGCTCGTACAGCGCTTCGGCCTCGGCCTCGCTGTTCACCGGCTGCACGGTGAACTGCGGGTGGAAGTACCGAGTGAACTTCACCTCACCGCCGGGCCGCAGGCGGAACGACGTGCCGGACTCGACGCGGCGGATCCCGGTGTGCAGCGACTCGGGCTCGGGAACGTACTGCAGGACCAGGTAGTGCTGCAGGGCCGTACGGTCCAGTTCCTCGGCGACGCCGAGCGTGTCCGACAGCTCCAGCAGGGACTTCTTCTCGCTGGAGAACGCGATCCCGCCCGGCCCGGCGGAGTAGAACAGCGGCTTGATGCCGAACGGGTCCCGCGCGCCGAAGACGACCTTCTCCTGCGAGTCCCAGATCATGAAGGCGAACATGCCGCGCAGCTTCTTGACCGCGTCCTCGCCGAGGTAGTGGTACGCCGCGACGATCGCCTCGCCGTCGCCCTCGGTGAGGAACTTCGCGTCGTGCTCCTCGGCCAGCTCTTTCCGCAGCTCGAGGTAGTTGTAGATCTCGCCGTTGAAGTTCAGCGTGTAGCGCGACGGCGCCTCGGGCGGGCCCCAGACCAGCGGCTGGTGCGCGTGCTCGACGTCGATGAAGGCGAGCCGGTTGAAGCCGTAGACGACCTCGGCGTCGGCCCAGGTGTCCTGCTCGTCCGGGCCGCGGTGGCGCTGGCAGCGCATCGCCGCGCCGACGGCGTCACGGGCGTTCGCCGCGTCGGTCTCGGTGACGCAGATCAGTCCAAGCAGGCCGCACACGTGTACTCACACACCTCTGGTCGTGGCCGGGGTCTGGGAAGGGCCCAGTATGCCGCGCGCCACCGGTACCCGGCCGTGGTGGGTGACACGTGTGTCACGCGTACCCCTTGGGCGGCGGGATCCGCCAACTCGGCTAGGCTCCGCCTGTCACGAAGATCGGTCGAGGAGGCTCTGGGTGAAAGGGCGAGGCGCAGTGGGAACTCCAGGGCGCACCCCGGTGGGTAAGCGGGTCGGCCGCGTCGCCGCGCTGGTGGTGCTGGTCGCGCTGACCGCAACGGGCTGCTCGGGCGACGAGATCCTGCGGTTCGGCTGGCCGGTCGGGGTCACCCCGCAGGCGAACGACATGCGGTGGCTGTGGACCTGGACCGTGATCGCCGCGCTGGTGGTCGGTGTCATCGTGTGGGCGCTGATCTTCTGGACCGCGACCTTCCACCGCAAGAAGAAGACGGCGCCGGGCGAGGAAGAGGAACTGCCCCGTCAGTTCCAGTACAACATCCCGCTGGAGCTGTTCACGGTCGTCGTCCCGACGATCATGGTCTGCGTGCTGTTCTTCTTCACCGCGACGACCGAGAGCAGGGTTCTGGACAAGAAGCCGAACCCGGACGTCACCGTGGACGTGATCGCCTTCCAGTGGAACTGGGAGTTCAAGTACGAGGGCGACAAGGCCAAGCGCGCCGACGGCGGCCAGGTCAGCACCGTCGGCTCGTCCGGCGAGATCCCGCTGCTGGTGCTGCCGACGAACAAGACGATCGAGTACAAGCTGCGCTCGACCGACGTCATCCACTCGTTCTGGGTCCCCGAGTTCCACTTCAAGCGGGACGTCATGCCGGACCCGGAGAAGAACAACCAGGACTTCTCCTTCCAGAACTCCATCGACCGCGAAGGCTCCTTCGTCGGCCGGTGCGCGGAGCTGTGCGGCACGTACCACTCGGTGATGAACTTCGAGGTCCGCGCGCTGTCGCCGGACAAGTACGACCGGTACCTCCAGCTGCGCACGCAGACGAACCCGAAGACCGGCAAGCCGAACACCGCGTCCGAGGCGCTGTCGGCGATGAACTGCGGCGAGCTGTGCAGCCCGTACGCGGTCACCACCAAGCCGTTCAACACCGACCGCACCGCCCGTACCGCGTCCAACTGACCCGGTCCGAAGCTTCGAAAGGAAACGTCCATGAAGGTCGAAGCGCGGATCTTCGACATCGTCGCGGGCTTTGCCTTCGTCGTGGCCGTCATCTACGGGTTCATGACCCACTACATGAGCGGCTACGGCGCCGAACCGGTCGGCGTGGTCGCCCTGATCCTGACCGGCGGGCTCGCCCTGCTGGCCGGGAGCTACCTGCGGTTCGTCTCCCGGCGGATCGAGGCGCGTCCCGAGGACCGCGAGGACGCGGAGATCAGCGACGGTGCCGGCGAGCTGGGCTTCTTCAGCCCTGGCAGCTACTGGCCGATCGGCCTGGCCGCCTCGGCGGCGCTCGGTGGCCTCGCGCTCGCGTTCTTCCACGTCTGGCTCCTCGTCATCGCCATCGTCGCGCTGCTGATCACGATCGGCGGACTGGTGTTCGAGTACCATACGGGCCCGAACCACGAGTGACGTTCGCCGCGGTCCTGGTGGTGCGGCGCGGAGCGAGCGCCGCCGCCAGGACCGCGAGCATGCCCACCAGCTCCGGCCAGCCGGGCCGGTGCCCGTAGGCCACGACGTCCACGAGCACCGCGACCACGGGATACACGTAGGACAGCAGGGCGACCGTGGTCGTCGGCAGTTTCCCGATGCTCGCGTAGATCAGCACGTACATCAGCGCCGTGTGCACGGTGCCCAGCAGCACCAGCCACAGTAGCCCGGACGTCGTCGACGGCAGCGGCGTCAGCAGCAACGCGGGCGCGAGCAGGACGGCGCCGACCGCGCACTGGACCGCCGCCAGCAGATGCGGCCGGATGTGCGTGAGCTGCTTGGCCACGAAGGACGCTCCCGCGTAGAGCAGGGCCGCGCCGAGCGCCAGCCCGATTCCCGCCAGCCGCACGGGTTTCCCGTCCTCGCCGTGCGCGGACAGGGAGATCAGCGCGACTCCGCCGAACGCGATACCCGCCCGGACGAGGTGGTTCTTCGTCACCTTCTCGCCGAGGAACGCCGCCGCGAGACCGACCAGGATCAGCGGCTGGGTGTGGTAGACGACGGTGCTGACGGAGATCGACGACAGCGCGTACGAGGCGAACAGCAGCACCCAGTTGCCGACCAGGAAGACGCCGCCCAGCACCGCGAGCAGGACGTCGCGGCGCGTGGGCCGCCAGGTGTGCAGCCAGCCGCGCGCGGCGGACCACAGGAGCAGCAGGACGCCTCCGACGAGGCAGCGCGCGAACGCCACGGTCGGCGCGGCCGCACCGCTTTCCAGTACGACAGCGCCGATGGTGCCGGACAGGGCCATCGCCGCCGACCATTGCAGCAGCGGCCGGGTTCCGGGGGAGAGGTTCGTCATGACGTCCACCCTCGCCGGGCGGGCGGCGAGCGACCAGTGTCAGAAATGACATGGGGCGCAAAACTTGTGACATCCTGATCGGGTGGATGTGAACCGTGTCGCGGTCGTGCTCGCCGACCAGGTGTCGCCGTTCGAGCTCGGGGTCGCCTGCGAGGTGTTCGGCACCGATCGCAGTGCGTCCGGAATGGACGGTTGGGACTTCGCGGTCTGCGCACCGGAGGGTGCGGAAGTCGTGAGCTGGTCCGGTTTCGGGCTCACCGGATTGTCCTCTTTGGACTACGCGGCGAGCGCGGATCTGCTCATCGTGCCCACCTGCGCGCCCCGGACCGCGCCGCCGCCGGAGCCGGTGCTCGACGTCCTGCGGGACGCGGCCGCGCGCGGGGCATGGGTGGCGGGGTTCTGCGCGGGGGTGTTCAGCCTGGGCTACGCGGGCCTGCTCGAAGGGCGGCGCTGCACCGTTCACTGGGTGTACGAGGCCGAGTTCCGCGAGCGGTTTCCCTCGGCCGAAGTCGACCCCCAAGCGCTGTATGTGGACGACGACGGCGTCCTGACCAGCGCGGGCACCGTGGCCGCGGTGGACCTGTGCCTGCATCTGGTGCGGCGGTTGCGCGGGGTCGCGGCCGCGACGGCGCTGGCGCGGCGCATGGTGGCCGCGCCCCACCGGACGGGCGGTCAGGCTCAGTTCGTCGAAGCGCCCGTCCCGGCGACGGCCGCGCCGGACGACTCCGTCGTCGCGGAGGCACTGGAGTGGGTCGAGCGACGGCTCGATCAGCCGTTCACCGTCGCGGAACTGGCGCGGCGCAGCGGCCTCGGCGAGCGGACGTTCCTGCGGCGCTTCTCGGCGGCCACCGGGACGACGCCGCACCGCTGGCTGACCGAGCGACGGCTCGACCGCGCGCAGGCGCTGCTGGAGGAGGGACGGCTGTCGGTCGAGGACATCGCGGTGGCCTGCGGATACGCCTCGGCCGCGGCGCTGCGGCACCAGTTCACCCGGCTGCGCTCGACGACACCGACGGCCTACCGCGCGGCTTTCCGCGGCTGAGGAAGGCCGCCGTCCCGGCGGGCTGTCCTTTGTGGAGCGAGGCGTCGCTCTGAGGTGGCGGGGCCGCGTCCCGAACGACGCGTTGGGGACGTTGAGCGTCCCGAACGGTCCGTTCGGGACGTCGCGGACGGGGTAGGGGCGGGTGCCCGAGGGACGCCCTGGGTGCGTTGAGTGCGACGAGGGCGTCCCTCGGTGCATCGAGCGCACCGAAGGCGTCCCTCGGCACGCCAGCGCGGCGAGCGGTTCCCTCGCGGGGTTTGTCCGATGTGGACGGTCGGGTCAGGAGCGGGCCTTGGCGGAGAAGGTGATCCAGCGGTCCAGCAGCGCCGCCGCGGCGCCGGTGTCGATGGCCTCGGCACCGCGGGCCAGCCCGGCGGCGATGTCGTCCTCGAGCGAGCCGGTGAAGCCGGTGAACGCGGCGAGCGCGGCCGCGGCGTTGATCAGCACCGCGTCCCGTACCGGGCCGGTCTTGCCGCCGACGAGGTCGCGGACGACGCGCGCGTTGGCCTCGGCGTCGCCTCCGCGCAGGTCCTCGGCCGTGGCGCGGGGGATCCCGACCGCGGCCGGGTCGAAGACGCGCTCGGTCACCTGCCCGCCCGAGACGACCCACACCGACGACGTCGTGGTGGTGGTGATCTCGTCGAGACCGTCGTCACCCCGCACGACGAGCACGGACGTGCCGCGGCGGGCGAAGACCTCGGCGAGCACCCGGGTCTTGTCCGGATAGGCGCAGCCGATGAGCGCGCTCCCCGGCTGCGCCGGATTGGTCAGCGGGCCGAGCAGGTTGAACGTCGTGGGCACGCCGAGCTGGCTGCGCACCGGGCCCGCGTGCCGCAGCGCCGGGTGGAACGCCGGGGCGAAGCAGAACCCGATCCCGACTTCGGCGAGGCTCTGCCGGACGCCCTCGGGCGGCAGGTCGATCGCGACGCCGAGTGACTCCAGCACGTCGGCGGCGCCCGACTTCGACGAGGCGCTGCGGTTGCCGTGCTTGACCACCGGCGCGCCGGCGGCGGCCGTGACGAGCGTCGCCATCGTGGAGATGTTCACCGAGTTCGATCGGTCGCCACCGGTGCCGACGATGTCCACCGCCGGGCCCTCGATCCGCACCCGGTACGCGTGCGCGAGCATCGCCTCGGCCATCCCGGAGATCTCGGCGGGGGTCTCGCCTTTGGCGCGCAGTGAGACGGCGAACCCGGCGATCTGCGCGGGCGTGGCGGCACCGGACATGATCTGGTCCATCGCCCACGCGGTGTCGTCCTCGGTGAGGTCGGTGCGCGCGATCAGCTGGTTGAGCAGCGAAGGCCAGGTGCGGGGAACGGGGGTGGCGCTCATGCGATCGTCTCGCTCCGCGAGGCAGTGTCGAATCTCTTTCGGCGCATGATGTCCATGACTCGCTCGCAAGCGTCGCTCATCGGGCCGGGTCAGCCGTTGACGGCGGGCACCCGGCGCGCGCGCAGCACGTCGGCCACCGTCTCCGCGGCGGTCAGCGGGTCGAGCGGGTGCACGAGGACGGCGTCCGCGCGCGACCACGTCGCCAGCCAGCGGTCGTCCTTGCGCCGCACCGAGACCACGATCGGCGGACAGTCGGTGATCTCACTCTTCAGCTGGCGGCACAGCCCGATGCCGCCGGTCGGCTGCGCCTCGCCGTCCAGGATGGCCAGATCGACCTCGCCCGCGTCCATCTCGCTGAGCACGTCCGCGATCCCGGAGACCTCGACGTAGTCCACCCGCTCGAGGTCGGCGGCGGGGCGGCGGCCGATCGCGTTGACGATCGCCTCGCGTACCTCCGCCTTGTGGCTGAACACCAGGATCCGCATAGTCGGCACGCCTCCAGCTCGTCTCGTCACCGTGGACCCCGCGATCGTATCCGGCATGACCGACATCACGCGGGCGCGGTCGGCGACTCACCCGGTTGCCGGGCGTCCCAGCCCAGCGAGTCGCCGCCGAGCCGCTGGGCCAGCCCCGCCATCCGCGAGCGTTCCTGGGCGCAGTGCAGCGCGTCGAGGACCTGGACGCGCTGTGCCTCGACCCGGACGACCCCGTCGGTTTCGGACCGTTCGCGCAGGTCCCAGCCGTCCTGCGCGAGGATCGACGCCGCTTCGGCGACCCGCTCGCGGGGCAGCGTGAGGTGATGCCGCAGCACCGCCTCCGCATCGGGTACCCAGCCGGGTGAACGGGCGAGCACGGAGGAGTCCGCCTCGGCCGGGTCGAAGGCCTCCGCGACGATCTCCAGTCCGGGCGTGTCCGGCGTCAGCGCGGGACTTTCCCGCTTTCCCAGCAGGTCACGCAGCACCTTCAGGAAACTCATGAGTAGCTCTCACCTTCGGCGGGGGTCGATGTGATCGGATCCGCACGCGACCCGCCGCGGACCCGAAGGGCGGGGTGCCGGTGCGAGAGGACATAATGCGACGCGTGACAACGGCAGCTCCCACCATCAGTCAGCGGGTCCACTCGCTGAACCGGCCGAACATGGTCAGTGTCGGCACCATCGTGTGGCTGTCCAGCGAGCTGATGTTCTTCGCCGGACTGTTCGCGATGTTCTTCACCGTCAAGGCGCAGAACTCCTCCGGCCACTGGCCGCCGCCGCTGCACGGTGAGCCCTTCCACCTCAACGTCGGGTACGCGATCCCGTTCACGGTGATCCTCGTGCTGTCCTCGTTGACCTGCCAGTTCGGCGTGTTCGCCGCCGAGCGTGGCGACGTCTTCGGGCTGCGCCGCTGGTACATCGTCACGTTGATCATGGGCGCGATCTTCGTCGGCGGTCAGGGCAACGAGTACCTGAACCTGATCGACGAGGGGCTGACGATCCCGTCGGGCCCGTTCGGCACGGTGTTCTACCTGGCGACCGGGTTCCACGGTCTGCACGTGATCGGCGGTCTCATCGCCTTCGTGTACCTGCTCATCAGGACGAAGCTGAGCAAGTTCACGCCGGCGCAGGCCACCTCCGCGATCGTCGTGTCGTACTACTGGCATTTCGTCGACATCGTGTGGGTCGGCCTCTTCGCGGTGATCTACATCATTCCCTGATCCCGCTCCGCCGCCACCACGTTCACTATCGGCCTGAACTGACAGCAAGGGTTGCCGCAAGATGACCACCAGCAAGAAGTCCTCGGAGCGCCGCTACCGCGCGCGGTCGAAGCTGCGGAGGCGGTTCGCCGGCCTGCTCGCACTCGGTGTCGCGCTGGTGGGCGCGGGCGCGCTGTACGCCGTGTTCGCCCCCGAGCCGCAGACCGCGACGGCGCAGGGCGACCCGGCCCTGCTGCGCCAGGGCGAGCAGGTCTACAACAACACCTGCATCGAGTGCCACGGCGCGAACCTCGAGGGTGTCAAGGACCGCGGCCCGAGCCTGATCGGCATCGGCGACGCCGCGGTGTACTTCCAGACCTCGTCGGGCCGCATGCCGGCCGTCCGCCAGGAGGCGCAGGCCGCGCGGAAGCCGCCGAAGCTGTCGGAGAGCGAGATCGACGCGGTCGGCGCCTACATCCAGGCGCACGGCGGCGGTGTCCAGCGTCCCGCGGAGCGCGGCGAGGGGCTGCGCGGTTCGGACCCGGCGCGCGGTGGCGAGCTGTTCCGCCTCAACTGCGCGTCCTGCCACAACTTCACCGGCCGCGGCGGTGCCCTTTCGGCGGGCAAGTACGCGCCGAACCTGGACCCGGCCACCGAGGAGCAGATCTACGACGCGATGCTCACGGGGCCGCAGAACATGCCGAAGTTCTCCGACCGGCAGCTCTCGCCGGAGGAGAAGAAGGACATCGTGGCCTACGTCAAGTCCGTGTCCGACGGCAACAACAACCCTGGCGGTAACAGCCTCGGCGGGTTCGGCCCCGCATCCGAGGGCCTGATCGCCTTCATCGTCGGGATCGCCGCGCTGGTCGGCGTGACGTTGTGGATTGGATCGAAGGCATGAGTGCCGAGGAGGGGCCGAAGCCGCCGACGGAGGCGGAACTGGCTGAAATGGACCGTGACCAGCTGTTGAAGCTGGGCGGCAAGCTGGACGGCGTCGAGATCATCGACTATCCGGAGCCGTGGCCGGTCAAGGGAACCCGTGCCGAGCGCAGGGCCGAGCGCCTGGTGGCGTTCTGGTTCGTGCTCTCCGCGCTGGCCGGGCTGGCGTTCGTAGTCGCGCTCATCTGGTGGCCGTGGCAGTACAAGGAACCCAACGACGAGCACGCCGCGTTCCTCTACAGCCTGTACACGCCGTTGCTCGGGATCACGCTCGGTGTGGCGATCCTCGGCCTCGGCATCGGTGTGCTGCTCTACACCAAGAAGTTCATCCCGGCCGAGACCACGGTCCAGGAGCGCGGCGACGGCGGGTCGAAGGAGATCGACAAGGCGACGATCCTCGCCCAGCTCGCCGACGCCGGGAACCGCAGCACCATCGCCCGCCGCTCGCTGATCAAGCGGGCCGCCGGCGCGGGTGCCGGCGCGCTGGGCCTGGCGGCCGCGGCGCTGCCGGTGGCGTCCTTCATCAAGGACCCGTGGAAGAACTCCGACAACAAGGACTCGCTGTGGCACACCGGCTGGCAGCCGGCGCACCCCGGCGAGAAGGTCTACCTGCGCCGCAACACCGGCAAGCCCGAGGAGATCGTCCTGGTCAAGGCCGAGGACCTCGACGCGGGCGCGATGGAGACGGTGTTCCCGTTCCGCGAGTCCGAGCGGCACGATGAGCACGCGCTGTCCCAGGCGTTCAAGCGCTCGGACAACCCGGTCATGCTGATCCGCCTGCGCCCGACCGACGCCGCCCGTGTGGTCAAGCGCGAGGGCCAGGAGGACTTCAACTTCGGTGACCTGTACGCGTACACGAAGATCTGCAGCCACGTCGGCTGCCCGACTTCGTTGTACGAGCAGCGGACCAACCGGATCCTCTGCCCGTGCCACCAGTCCCAGTTCGACGCGCTCCACTACGGCAAGCCGATTTTCGGTCCGGCGACCAGGCCGCTTGCCCAGCTGCCCATCACAGTGGACGATCAGGGTTACCTGTACGCGCGCGGTGACTTCATCGAGCCGGTCGGGCCGGCATTTTGGGAGCGCAAGTCATGAGTTCACTGACCACGCCGACGAAGGGCACGAGCCTGCTCGAGCAGAAGGTGGGCGAAGCGGCGAAGAACGCCGACGACCGCTTTCACCTGGCCAAGGGCCTGCGGCACCAGTTCAACAAGGTGTTCCCGACCCACTGGTCCTTCCTGCTGGGCGAGATCGCGCTCTACAGCTTCATCATCCTGCTGCTCTCGGGTGTCTACCTGACGCTGTTCTTCGACCCCTCCATGCAGGAGGTCGTCTACCACGGCAGCTTCAAGAACCTGCAGGGCGTCGAGATGTCCCGCGCGTTCGCCACGACGCTGGACATCTCCTTCGACGTCCGCGGCGGGCTGTTCGTGCGGCAGCTGCACCACTGGGCCGCGCTGATCTTCGTCGCCTCGATGATGGTCCACATGCTCCGGATCTTCTTCACCGGCGCGTTCCGGCGCCCGCGTGAGGCGAACTGGATGATCGGTGGCCTGCTGCTGATCCTGGGCATGTTCGAGGGCTTCTTCGGCTACTCGCTGCCGGACGACCTGCTCTCGGGCACCGGTATCCGCGCGACGCTGTCGGGCATCGTGCTGTCGGTGCCGGTGATGGGCACCTGGCTGCACTGGGCGCTGTTCGGTGGGGAGTTCCCCGGCGACGTGATCATCCCGCGGCTGTACACGATCCACATCCTGCTGCTGCCGGGCATCATGCTCGCGCTGGTCGGGGCGCACCTGGCGCTGGTCTGGTACCAGAAGCACACCCAGTTCCCCGGTGTGCGGCGCAAGGAGACCAACGTCGTCGGCGTCCGCATCCTCCCGGTGTTCGCGCTCAAGGGCGGTGCGTTCTTCGCGCTGGTCGTGGGTGTGCTCGCGCTGATGTCGGGCATCTTCCAGATCAACCCGATCTGGAACATCGGCCCGTACAACCCGGCGCAGGTGTCCGCGGGTTCGCAGCCGGACTGGTACATGGCATGGGCCGACGGCATGCTGCGGATCTGGCCCGCGTGGGAGGTCTACCTCGGGAAGTACACGATCCCGGCGGTGTTCTTCCCCGGTGCGATCGGGATGCCGCTGCTGATCGGCCTGTTGCTGGCATATCCGATCATCGAGCGGAAGCTGTCGAAGGACAACGCGCACCACAACCTGCTGCAGCGGCCGCGGGACACCCCGGTCCGCACCGCGCTGGGCATGATGGCGCTCGGGTTCTTCATGGTCATCGAGCTGTCCGGGTTCAACGACATCATCGCCGACCAGTTCGACATCTCGCTGAACGCCACGACGTGGGCGGGCCGGATCGGCGTGCTGATCGTGCCGCCGATCGCGTACTACGTGACCTACCGGATCTGCCTCGGCCTGCAGCGGGCCGACCGCGAGGTGCTCGAGCACGGTGTCGAGACCGGCATCATCAAGCGGCTGCCGCACGGTGAGTTCATCGAGATCCACCAGCCGCTGGGCGGTGTGGACGACCACGGCCACGCGATCCCGCTGGAGTACCAGGGCGCATCGGTGCCGAAGAAGATGAACAAGCTCGGGTCCGCGGGGCACGCCGTTCCCGGCTCGATCTGGTCGCCGGACCCGCCGGAGGAGTCCGCCGCTCTGGAGCGGGCCCGCGGCAACGGCCACGGTGCGCACGAACTGGAGTCTTCGGAGTCCTCGAAGACCCCCGGTCACTGATTCCGCCGGAACTACCGGTAATGGTCCCCGAGAGGGGGGGGTCACACCCCCGGGCGAGCGGGAGGTTCTGAGTGCGGCCCGGGGGGCGGGGAGGGGGGGTGCGGGGTG
>NZ_JBHYIQ010000120.1:14999-28108 GCF_042739895.1 Amycolatopsis sp. NPDC059021 | reverse complement strand
CCTCGCGGCGTCGCCTCCATCGTCTTCGGGCTGCTCGCCTTCAACTCCCTCGACGGCGACGACGCCGACATCGCCCTCATCGTCACCGCCCTCACTGTGCTGGGCAGCGTCCTCGCCCACGGAGTCGCAGCCACCGCGTGGACACACCGGAAAACCGCGCAACTGAGCGAGACCACCTGATCGCCCGGCACGTGGCTCGGCGCATCGGTGATCAGGTGTCCACTTCCTGAGAAGGATCGTGCCCCTGGGCGCGGTACGGCCAGACTGAACAGTTACCCACGGCCTCTCGGGAAGGACGATCTCATGACCGCGACCGATCTGCCGGTTGACAACGGCGTCGATGTCGAGGCGCTGCTCGGCGCTCGCCAGGCACTGGCCGAGACTCCGGAAATCGCGAAGTTCACTTGGCGGGCGCGGAATTCCTGGATCAAGGGCACCCACAGCCGGTCGAGCGTGGAGACGTTCTACGGTTTGGGAGGCGAGCAGCAGCACAAGAGGTCCTTCGAGTTCGACGCCGATCATCCCGAGGTGTTCGCCGCCGAGGACAACGGTGTGACCCCGGTGGAGTTCGTGCTCGTGGCCCTCGGCAGCTGTCTCACCGCCGGAGTGGCCGCGGTCGCCCAGCAGCGGCGGATCCAGCTGCGCTCGGTGCGGGCCACCATCGAGGCGGACTTCGACCTGCACGGCATCCTCGGTGCCGATCCGGACGTGCGCAACGGCTTCAGCGACGTGCGGGTCACCTACGACATCGACGCCGACGCGAGCCCCGAGGACGTCAAGGCCCTGATCGCGCAGTCCCAGAAGCGGTCGGCGGTCTTCGACGTGCTCACCAACCCCACCAACGTCTCGGTGGAAGTGGCCTGAGCCGGGCCCCTTTTCCGGGAGTGCGGCCGTGCCGAAGGTGACCACGCTCGTTGTCGGCGCGGGTCATAGCGGGCTGGCCATGAGCCGCTGCCTCGCCGAGCGTTCGATCGACCACGTGATCCTCGAACGCGGCGAGGTGGCGCACTCCTGGCGGACGCAGCGGTGGGACTCGTTCCGCCTCCTCACGCCGAATTGGATGACCCGGCTGCCGGGCCGCGCGTACCCCGGTCACGATCCCGACGGCTACCGGACAGCCCCCGAGCTCGTCCGCTTGATCGACGAGTACGCCGAAACGATCGGCGCACCGGTCCGGACGAACAGCCCTGTGACGTCCGTGCGGCCGAGCGCCCGCGGATTCCTGGTGCGCACCGATCAGGGCGAGTGGGCGGCGCGCACGGTTGTGGTGGCTTCCGGCGCCTGCGCTCTCCCGAGGGTGCCCGCGCTCGCCGAGGCGCTTCCGCCGGGACTCGTGACGACGACGGCTCTGGACTACCGGGCTCCCGCGGACCTGCCGGAAGGCGGGGTGCTCGTCGTGGGCGCGTCGTCGAGCGGAATCCAGATCGCGCGCGAAATACACCGTTCCGGCCGGCCGGTCACCCTGGCGGTGGGGGAGCACGTGCGCATGCCCCGGACCTACCGGGGCCGGGACATCCTGTGGTGGATGGACGCCTCCGGTGTGCTCGACGAGCGCTACGACGAGGTACCCGATCTGCCGCGGGCCAGGAACCTGCCCTCGATGCAACTCGTCGGCTCCCCGCGACGGCTCACGCTGGACCTCAATGCGCTGACTCGCCTCGGTGTACGGCTGGTCGGCCGGTTCGCCGGTGTGCGGGACGGGCAGGCGCAGTTCTCGGGTTCCCTGCCGAACGTCTGCGCGCTGGCCGATCTGAAGCTGGGGCGGTTGCTCGAGACTTTCGAGGCCTGGGCGACCGAGAGCGGGTTCGCCGACTGCGGCCCGGCGGAGCGCTTCGACGCGACGAAGCTTCCCGCCTCGCCGCCGCTGGCGCTCGATCTGAACCGTGGTGAGATCCGCAGCGTCGTCTGGGCCACCGGATTCCGCCCCGACCTGTCCTGGCTGGACGTCCCGGTGCTGGACCGGAAGGGACGGATCAGCCATGACGGTGGGGTCACCGCCTGGCCGGGCCTCTATCTTCTCGGGACGCCGTTCCTCCGGCGCCGCCGGTCGAGCCTGATCGACGGGGCCGGGGCCGACGCCCGCGACCTGACCCACCACCTGGTGAACTATCTCGATTCCGGCCAGGACCACACAGATGCGGCTGCACGTGATCCGCTCCACGGTAGGATGCCGCGGAGCCTGCCTCCGTCCTTTGAGGACCGACGCCCACCGGAGTGATCCGGTGACGCCTGCCCGGCTACGAACCGTATCGGACGTCGTACTCGCGGCGGGCCCTGTCGATGTCGCCGGTGTGCTCCACCGCCCAGTTCATCAGTGCCCATGCGGTGTCGAGCAGGGTACGCCCCAGCGGCGTCAGCGCGTAGTCGACCCGGGGCGGGACCACCGGGTGCACGGTCCGGCTGATCAGCCCGTCGCGTTCCAGCGTCCGCACCGTGGCGGTGAGCATACGCTGGCTGATCCCGGGAATCCGGCGTTTGAGCTCGGTGAACCGCAGCGGTGACCGCCCCAGCTCCGCCACGACCGTGATCGACCACTTGTCACCGACCCGGTCGAGCACCTCACGCACACGGCAAATGCTGTCGTCACGACGTTCGAGGACGTCGGCGGGCTCGATGGAGTCGCGTGGGACGGCGGTCATGGTTCCCTCCAGGTGACTGAGGCAGAAAAAACTGCCGTCTTCCGCTCCGTATCAGGTTCTCCCAGAATTCGTTTCAGCACCACTGTGCACCACTCGCGGAAAGGAAGCACATGACCCAGCAGGCTCCTCCCATCGACCCCGGTTTCGCCGAGCCCGTCAGCGGCACACAGCTCGAGCGGGCCGCAAAAGCGTTGCGGCACAACGGTTACCTGGTTCACATCGTGGACACCGCCGCGGCGGCACGCCGGTTCGTCCGGGACCTGGTGCCCCGGAACGAGGACGTGTTCACCGCCTCCAGCGAGACACTGCGGCTTTCGGGCATCACCGCGGACATCGACGAATCGTGCGAGTTCCGGTCCGTCCGGCGCCAGGCCGGTGACAAGCCCCGCGACGTCGACGAGCAGATCCGCCTGGGCGCCCTGCCCGACGTGGTGGTCGGCAGTCTGCACGCGGTGACCGAGGACGGATACCTCGTCGCCGGGTCCGCCAGCGGCAGCCAGCTCGCGCCCTACGCCTCCGGTGCGCGCCGTGCGATCTGGGTCGTCGGTGCGCAGAAGGTCGTACCGGACCTCGAGACCGCGCTGCGGCGCGTGCGGACCTACAGTCTGCCGAAAGAGTGGCGCAGGCTGAACGACTTGGCTGGGCAGACCTCCTTCATCGGCAAGATTCTCATCCTCGAGCGCGAAGCCTTGCCCGAACGGGGCACCGTGGTGCTCGTCCGGGAAGCCATCGGCTTCTGACCGGTGCTCACCCCGCGCCGGGCCGGGATCGCTCCTTCTCAGCATGGATCGCGTGGGCGGCGAGGTCACGGCCGTCCGAAGGGTGGACGCCCGGTCCTCGACCTCGGGAAAGCCCACATGGTGGGCCGTCCGGCGCCGGGCTGGGCATCGCGGGCGGGGTCTGTCACGATCGGCCCATGACCTCCCAGCGGGTGGGGGCCGGTGATCCACAAAGGATAGACGCGCGCGGAGCCCGGCGCGCCGTCAGCACGAGCGCGGTCCTGCGCGCGGTGCTCGACCACGGCCCGATCGCCCGGAGCACCATCGCCCGGCGTACCGGCTTGTCCGCCGCCGCGGTCACCGGGCACACCGCCGAGCTGACCCGGCTCGGCCTGCTGCGTGAGCTGCCGGAGGACCTCGGCCCGAGGGGGCTCGGCCGCCCGCACGTCCCGGTCGACCTCGACACCGGGCGGCATGTGGTCTGCGGAGTGCACCTCGCCGTGCACCACGCCACGGTCGCCCTGCTCGACCTGCGCGGCAAAGTCCTTGTCCAGCACGAAGAACCGCACGACGGGCTCGGCGCGGAGGAACTGCTCGCGCGGATCGCGGAGATCGTCGACGACCTGCTGCTGGGGTATGCGCCGGACCGCTCGCCGCTCGGCCTCGGCGTGGCCACCGGTGGCTGGGTCGATCACGAGTCGGGCACGGTCGTCGAGCACGCGATGCTGGGCTGGCGGGACGTGCCCGTGCGTGCGCTGCTGGCGGCCTACACCGGCCTCGTGGTCGATGTGGACGGACACGCTCGCGCGCTCGTGCGCGCGGAACGTCTGCTCGGCCACCGGCGCGCCAGGGAAAGCGTGGTCCAGCTGTTCACCGGCAACGTGGTCGACGCCGCGTTCGCCACCGGGGACACCGTGCACCACGGCCCCCGTTCGGCGGCGGGCGCGGTGGCGCATCTACCGGTCGACGGCAGTACCGAACCGTGCCGGTGCGGACGCACCGGCTGTCTGGAAGCGGCTGTTTCGGAACGGACAGTGGCGCGGCGGGGCGCCGAACTCGGGGTGATCCCGCACGATTCGTTTCCCCTTTTGCTTTCGCTCGCCAAAAACGGTGACAAGACCGCGCTGGAGATGTTCCTCGACCGCGCCCGGCTCATCGGGCAGGCCGCGGCATTGCTGATCGACGTGCTCAATCCGGAGGTTCTCGTCCTCGTCGACCAGAGTGTAGCGCAGCTGCCGGACTGCCTTCCCGTCATCCGGGAAGAGGCCCGGATCCGTTCCCGGGCTTGCGTGAACGTCGAGGAAACTGTTGTGGCGACGAGCTTTCCGGGAAACGAGCTGGCTACCGCGGGCGGCGCGGTGGTGCTGGACGTTCTCTTCGACGACCCGCTGGGTCCACTGCTGACGCGGTTGTCGAGCGTTTCGTGAACCGCCGGGGTTATTTCAGAAACTCGCAAAGTTGACCCTGGGCACTGCGGCGTCGAAGAATCGATCCTATCCCCACCGGCGAACGCGATCTCCGCGCCGGACGCCCTATACCCTGACCGAAAGAACACCGCCGTGCACAAGACACTCCGAAAATCCCGATCGCCGAAAACGACCGGCTTGACGCTCGCCGTCGCCGCGCTCCTCACCGGGGCGGCGCTGTCCGGGTGCACATCGGCGACGGCCACCGGCACACCCGGCCAGCCCGAGCTCCTCGAACTGCGGTACCAGGGCGGCGCGAACGCGGTCAACCTCGCCGAACTCGCCGAGGATCTCGGGTACTTCGGCAAGATCAAGCTGAAGTGGGTGGGCAACACGATCAGCGGGCCGCAGGACATCCAGTCCGCCGCCACCGATCAGACCGACTTCGGCGGCGCGTTCTCCGGTGCCATCGCCAAGCTGATCGACGCCGGCGCCCCGGTCAAGGCCGTGGTCAACTACTACGGCTCGGACGACAAGACCTTTCTCGGCTTCTACACCAAGCAGGACAGCCCGATCCGGACCGCCCGCGACCTGATCGGCAAGAAGGTCGGTGTCAACACCGTCGGCGCGAACCTCGAGGCCGTGCTGGACACCTGGCTCAAGCAGCAGGGCCTGTCCGACGCCGAGATCAAGCAGGTACAGCTGGTCGTCATCCCACCGGTCAACGCCGAGCAAGCGCTGCGCAACGGCCAGCTCGACGTCGCCGCGCTGCAAGGCATCCTGCAGGACCACGCGGTCGCCACCGGCGGTGTCCGCTCGCTGTTCAACGACGTCGAGGCGTTCGGCCCGTACAACGGCGGATCGTACGTACTGCGCAAGGACTTCATCAAGAAGAACCCGGAGACCACGAAGACCTTCGTCTCCGCGATCGCCCGCGCGATCGAATGGGAGCGCGCCACACCGCGGGAGGAGGTCGTCGCGCGGTTCACCAAGATCATCCAGGCACGGGGCCGCAACGAGGACACCAGCACGCTGAAGTACTGGAAGAGCGTCGCCATCACCCATGGCGGCTTGATCACCGACAAGGATTACACGCTTTGGACGCCGTGGCTGCGCCAGCAGGGCTTCATCAAGGGCGACACCCTCGATCCGGCGAAGATCTACACCAACGAGTTCAACCCGTACCGCGACGGCGCGACCCCGGCGGCCCCGCGATGACCGGCGTGACCACGAGCGCCAAGATCAGCATTCGCGCGGTGACCAAGACCTTCGGCGCGCTGACCGCGCTGGACGACGTCACCCTCGACATCGCCGAGGGAACCTTCCTCGCACTGGTCGGGCCCAGTGGCTCGGGGAAGTCGACGCTACTCGACCTGCTCGGTGGTCTCGGCACCCCGACGTCGGGCGAAGTGCTCATCGACGGCGCACCGGTGACGGGTCCCGGCCTCGACCGCGGCGTGGTCTTCCAGCAGTACGCGCTCTTCCCGTGGCGCACCGCACGGGCCAACGTCGAGTTCGGTCTCGAAGGCGGGCCGCTCGGCAAGCGGGAGCGGACGGAGCGGGCGCGGGAATACCTCGACCTGGTGGGCCTTTCCGGATTCGAGGACCGGTATCCCCACGAACTGTCCGGCGGCATGAAACAACGTGTCGCCATCGCGCGCAGCCTCGCCTACGACCCGGCCGTGCTGCTGATGGACGAGCCGTTCGCCGCGCTCGACGCGCAGACCCGCGAGCAACTGCAGGACGAACTGCTCCGGATCTGGCGCCGGACCGGCAAGACGGTCGTGTTCATCACGCACGGCATCGACGAAGCGGTGTACCTGGGCCAGCAGGTGGCCGTGCTGACCTCCCGCCCTGGGCGGCTCAAGGCGGTCGTCGACATCGAGCTCGGCGACCGCGCCGGCGATCTGCGCTCGGATCCCGCGTTCGGCAGGCACCGGCACCTGCTCTGGGAACTGCTGCACGAAGAGGTCGAAAAGGCCGCCGAGACGGAACGGAGTGCCGTGCGATGACCACGACCTTGGACGCTTCAAGGGTCCATAGTGTACAAGCGCCGACGGCGAAACCGAAGCAGCGCAAGAACTTTCTTCGGCGGGCACCGCACGGATGGGCGGCGGTGGCGTTGTTCGTCGCGCTGTGGGAGTTCGTCCCCCGGTTCGTCCTCGACGAGGACACCCGGACGTTCCTGCCCCCGGTTTCCGAGGATCTGCGGGCACTGTGGGGACTCGCGCTCGACGGGCAGCTCGCCGACCACCTCCTGGCCAGCATCGGCCGCTCGGCGGCCGGGTTCGCCGTCGCGGTGGCCATCGCCGTCCCGCTCGGCCTGCTGATCGGCTGGTACCGGCCGGTCGCGCGGTTCCTCCAGCCGCTGCTGGAGCTGGCGCGCAACACCGCCGCGCTGGCGCTGCTGCCGGTGTTCACCCTGCTGCTGGGCATCGGCGAGCTGTCGAAGGTGAGCCTGGTCGTCTACGCCTGCGTGTGGCCGGTGCTGCTCAACACGATCGCCGGGGTGAACTCGGTGGACCCGTTGCTGGTCAAGGCGGCGCGCTCGCTCGGGCTGTCCAGCCCGCGGCTGTTCCGGAAGGTGATCCTGCCCTCGGCGGTGCCGACGGTGTTCACCGGGCTGCGGATGGCGGCGTCGTACTCGGTCCTGGTGCTGATCGCCGCCGAGATGGTCGGCGCGAAGGCCGGGCTCGGCTATCTGATCAACACCACCCAGGTGAATTTCCGGATTCCCCAGATGTACGCCGGGATCATCGCGGTCTCGGTGCTCGGACTGGTCGTCAACCAGGGCTTCGTCGTGCTGGAGCGGCGGGTCTCGACCTGGCGCGTGAAGGAGAAACCGTGAGCGGGCAGTTGCACCTCAACGCGTTCGTGATGCCGAACGGGCACCACGAAGCCGCCTGGCGGCACCCATCGGCGGACCCGCGCCGGGCACGGACATTGCGGCACTACGCCGACATCGCCCGCACCGCCGAGCGTGGCAAGCTGGATTCGCTCTTCCTCGCCGACGGCGTCGCGTTGTGGGGCAACGTCAAACACAACGCGCACAGCCACTTCGAGCCGTTGACGCTGCTGTCGGCACTCGCCGCGACGACCGACCACATCGGACTGATCGCGACCGCGTCCACCACCTACAACGAGCCGTATCACCTGGCACGGAAGTTCGCCTCGCTCGATCACCTTTCCGGCGGCCGCGCGGGCTGGAACATCGTCACCTCGGCAGGGGAGGACGAGGCCCGCAACTTCAACCTCGGCAGCAGACCGGGCCACGAGCTGCGTTACGAGCGTGCGACCGAGTTCGTCGACGTCGCCAAGAAGCTTTGGGACAGCTGGGACGACGACGCCGCGGTGATCGACAAGGCGAGCGGAATCTGCGCCGACACCGGCCGGATCAGGCCGATCGAGCATGACGGCGAGTACTTCCGGGTGCGCGGGCCGCTGAACATCGAACGGCCGGTCCAGGGCTATCCGCTGCTGGTGCAGGCCGGTTCGTCGGAAACCGGCAAGGAGTACGCGGCACGCCACGCCGAAGCGGTGTTCACCGCGCAACAGACGTTCGCCGAGGGCAAAGCGTTCTACGACGACGTCAAGGGCAGGCTGGCGAAGTACGGCCGTGCCTCGGACGAGATCAAGATCCTGCCGGGGATCTCGCCGATCATCGGCCGGACCGAGGCGGAAGCGCGGGCGCGTGAGGCCGAGCTGAACGCGCTGATCGCGCCGGAGTACGGGCTCCGGCAGCTTTCCCAGCTGCTCGACCACGACGTCACGAGGTATCCGCTGGACGGCCCGCTGCCGGACGTCGGGTCGTTCACCGAAGGCGCGCAGAGCCGCTTCGACCTCGTCGTCGGCTTGGCCCGGCGGGAGAACCTGACGATCCGGCAACTGCTCGAACGGCTCGCCGGTGGCCGCGGGCACCGGGTCTTCGCCGGAACTCCGGCGCGGATCGCCGACGAACTGGAGCACTGGTTCACCGGCGGGGCCGCGGACGGTTTCAACGTCATGCCGCCCATCCTGCCCGGCGGGCTCGACGAGTTCGTCGACCTCGTCGTCCCGGAACTGCGGCGGCGCGGGCTCTTCCGCACCGAATACACCGGAACCACTCTTCGCGAGCATTACGGCCTCGCCCGACCTGTCAACCGGAATCGAGTCAAGGAGCACGCCGCATGACCACTCTCAGCACCGACGTCCGCAAGCTGACCGGGAGGATCGGCGCCGAGATCATCGGCGTCGACCCGGCAGGGGATCTCGACGCCGCCCAAGTGACGTTCCTGACCGACGCGCTGCACGCGCACAAGGCGCTGGTGTTCCGGAACGTCGAACTCGACGACGAAGGCCAGCAGCGCTTCGCCCGCAACTTCGGCGAGCTCACGAAGGCGCACCCGACCGTCCCCTCCGTGGACGGCGCGCCCACCGTGCTGCCGGTCGACAGTGAGGAGGGCCGCGCCAACAACTGGCACACCGACGTCACGTTCGTGCTGAATCCGCCGAAGGCCAGCACCCTGCGCAGCATCGTCGTCCCGCCCTACGGGGGCGAGACGCTGATCGCGAACTCCGCCGGGGCGTACCGCGATCTGCCGGAGCCGTTGCGCGCGCTCGCGGACACGCTCCGCGCGGTGCACACCAACGACTACGACTACGTCAAGCCGCCGGAGACCGTGAACGACAAGGAGAAGGAGCGGAGGGCGCAATTCGTCTCGAGGAAGTACCGGACCGTGCACCCGGTGGTCCGCGTGCACCCGGTGACCGGTGAGCGCGGGCTGTTCATCGGCGGGTTCGCGCAGCGGATCGTCGGGCTCTCGACCGGCGAGTCCCGCGATCTGCTGCGGCTGCTGCAGTCCTACGTGACGCGGCCGGAGAACATCGTGCGGCTGTCGTGGGAGCCGAACCAGCTGGTGCTGTTCGACAACCGCATCACCCAGCACTACGCCATCGACAACTACGACAACCTGCCGCGGCGGCTGAACCGCGTCACGGTCGCCGGGGACATCCCGGTGGGCACCGACGGAGAGCCCAGCACGTCCCTGGAAGGCGACGCGTCCCACTACACGGCCGTGGCGTAGCCCGCGGAGGCTTCCTCCCCGCACCAACTCGGGGAGGAAGCCTCCGCCGGTGCCGGGCTCGGCCAGCGGGTGTCAGCGCGGGGTGAGCACGACGACCGGGATCTCGCGCTCGGTCCACGCCTGGTATTTGGCGAAGTCGGCGTACAGCTCGACCAGACGCGGCCAGAGGTCGCGGCGTTCGCCGGCCGAGGCGATGCGCGCCGTGACGGGAATGTCGCGACGGCCCTTGAGGTGGATATGGGTCTCGGGGTGCGCGAGCAGGTTGAAATGCCACTGCGGGTGCCGCGGCAGGCCGCCCTGGGAAGCGACGATGACGATGTTCTCGCCGGAGCGCAGATAGAGCAGGGGAGTGGTGAACAGGCGGCCGGACCTGCGGCCACGGTGGTCCAGCAGCAGTGTCGGGACCGGTTTGCGGAATCCGGCCGCGATCCGCCAGGTGCTGCCGACGCGGCCGTTGGTCAGCTTGAAGATCTTCACCTGGACCTTGGCCAGGTACTTCATGGCCGCGGCCGTCACGGGCGAGTCCAGGCCCTTCGGGGCCTGCTCGGGCAGAGTGAAACGTCCCATTCGTGAACTCCTGGTGGTGAGCGGGATCGGGCAGGCTTACTGGGCGGGCGGGCCGGCGAGCACGGATGCCACGATGCCGACGAGGTCCGCGACGATCTCGTCGGTGGTCCAGGTGGCGGCTCCGGGACCCTGCAGACGGCGGGTGCGCTCGGTGTCGCCGAGGACGTTCAGCGTCACGTTCATGGCCTGGGTCAGGCGAAAGTTGAGCGTTCTGCGGGGGACGCCGGGGCTGACGCGCTCCAGCAGTTCGACGAAGGTGGCGTTGCGCTCGAAGAACGATTCGGAGATGACGCCCAGTTCGTCCCCGCCGGAGGCCAGCAGCCTGCCGACCAGGCGGATCCAGTGCTCGCCGCCGGAGGCGAGTACCGCGACCACCGGCTGTACGAACGCACGGGCCAGGTCGCCCGCGGTGATCCCGCCCTCGGGCAGTTCCGTCAGCACCGCCTTCCGCTCGCCGAGCACCTGGTCGAGGCGGCTGCGCAGCACCGCGTCGAGCAGCCCCTCCTGGGAACCGAAGTGGTAGTGGATCGCCGCGACGTTCGTCCCGGCCGCCTGCATCACGGTGCGCAGGGACACGGCTCCGATGCCGTGCTCGGCGAACAGGCGTTCCGCGGCGACGATGAGCCGCTGCGCGGTGGTGGCCGCGCGAGTGCCAGAGGCGGGAGCGGCTCGGGTGACCATGGCAGTGGACTCTATCAACTGTTTCCATCAGTTGATAGAGTCCACCTCCTGTCCGAGGATTCGGCTTATTCGATGGCGGAAGCCGGCCGTTTCGGGCTTCAATCAGAGGCGTGACCAGCGACTTCGCTCCGCCCGCCGACCTGGCTGACCGCGTCAGCCGGGTGTGGCGGCGCAGCGGGCACCTGCCGCCCGCGTTGCCGCAACCTTCCGTGGACCTGCTGGTGTTCGCGGACGGGTCGTTGTGGTTGACCGGGCCGGAGACCGAGGCCAGGACCGGGAGCCTGACCGAGCCGTTGACGGGGGTGCGGCTGCGGCCGGGGACGTGTGCCTCGGTGCTGGGAATCGCCGCGGACGAGGTGCCCTTGACGGGGATGCCGTTCCCCGGTTCGGGGCTCGACGACGGGTTACGGGCGTTGCGGGCCCCGGCCCGTCCGGCCGACCGGATGATCGGTCAGGTGATCCAGGCGATGCGCGCGGCCCCCGGGGCGCCGGTCTCCCGGTACGCGGCCGCGGCCGGGTTGTCCGAGCGGCAGTTGCGGAGGCGGTTCTTGGTGGCGGTCGGGCTGAGCCCCAAGGCGTACGCGCGGGTGGCGCGACTGCACCACGCGATGGCGCTGGCGCGGTCGTCCCCGGTGCCGGACTGGGCGGACATCGCCGTCCGCAGCGGGTTCTACGACCAGCCGCACATGATCGCGGAGTTCCGGCGAGCGGTCGGGTCGTCCTGTGTCCGTTTCTTCCAAGCGGCGGCCGCGGGCGGGTAGCACCCTGGGGGAATGTCCCTCGAAGAGATCTTCGCTTTCCACACGCAGGAGGTGGGCCCGGTACGGTTCGCCGAGTCGTTCGGCGGCTGGGTGGCCACCCGGTACTCCGATGTGGACAGAGTGCTCACCGACCACGCGGTGTTCTCTTCCGACGAACTGCGCTACAGCGCCCAGCCGATCCCGCACCACGCGAACCCTTTGCTGCGCAGCCTGCAGGCGACGGATCCGCCCCGGCATCACGTGCTGCGCCGGATCGTCAGCCAGGTGTTCACACCCCGGGCCGTGGCAGCGCTGGAACCGTCGATCACGGCGAATGTCCGCGCGCTGCTCGCCACGGCGGGGCCGGTCTTCGACCTGATCGGCGAGGTGGCCCACCCCTTGTCGGTGCACACGATCGCGGGCCTGCTCGGCGTGCGGCCGTCGCGATGGCCGGATTTCGTCCGGTGGACCGAGGCCATCACGTCGTTCTTCGGCACGTTCACCGCGGACGAGACCCGCCAGGCCGCCTTCCACCAGGCGCTGACGGAAATGACCGCTTACTTCCGCGAAGAATTCGAGCGCCCGGCCGGCGTCATCGCGACCCTGATGGCGTCGGACCTCACCGAAGACGAGCTGATCGACTTCTGCGCGTTGCTCCTGATCAACGGCCACGAGACCACCAAGACCCTACTCGTGAACGCGATCCTTTGCCTTGCCTCCCGACCGAAACCGGCCGACCTGCGGCTGGCCGTCGAGGAGGTGCTGCGCTACCTGCCGCCCACGGGAGGAACGGACCGGTTCGTCACCCGGCCCACCATCCTCGGCGGACAGGAACTCCAGCCGGGCCAACGAGTCGTCGCGATGATCACGGCGGCCAACCGTGACCCCGGGATCTTCACCGACCCTCATACCTTCGACCCCGGCCGGACGCCCAACCCCCACTTGTCCTTCGGCCACGGCATCCACTTCTGCATGGGCGCCCACCTCGCCCGCATGGAGGTCCGCATCGCCCTCGCGGCCCTGCTCGACCGCCCCTGGCGCATCACGGGCCTGGACACCCACCGGACCCCGGTCGGTATCGACGTCCTGAAAGCCACTCTGGCGACCAGCCTGGCACCAGGCACGCGCTGGTGATCTACGCAGACCCGAGGGAGGCCGCCACCGGCTCGACGTTTGGCCTGGTTATGTCTACTGTGGACGGACGTGGCGGGCGCCCCCGGCCCCGCCCCGCCCCGGCCCGGGGGGGCCGGGGCGGTGGGGGGCGCCCGGCGGGGGGGGGGGCGCCCCGAGCCCC